>JAJPEO010000170.1 GCA_021166815.1 Nocardioides sp. | reverse complement strand
GACCCTGGTCAAGGGCGACCCGTCGGACCGCCGCCGCTTCCTCGACGACCTGCTGGTGCTGCGTGCGCCCCGGTTCGCCGGCGTGCGCAGCGACTACGACCGGATCCTCAAGCAGCGCAACAGCCTGCTCAAGACCGCGGGGGTGGCGCGCGGGTCGAGCCGCGAGGCCGCGATGTCGACGCTGTCGGTCTGGGACGACAACCTCGTCGCGGTCGGCACCCAGCTGCTGACGGCGCGGTTGCGCCTGGTCGACGACCTGCGTCCCCACCTGGGGAAGTCGTACGAGGCCGTCGCGCGCGGGGCGAGCCGCGAGGCGGCCGACATCGACTACCGCGCCAGCATCGACACCACCGGACCCGACGTCGAGGCCGCCTTCCACGCCGCGATCGAGGAACGCCGCAAGGACGAGCTGGACCGGGGCGTCTCCCTGGTCGGCCCCCACCGCGACGACCTGCTGCTCACCCTCGGCACCGGCCACGGCGAGGGCGACCTGCGCCTGCCGGTGAAGGGGTACGCCTCCCACGGTGAGTCGTGGTCGTTCGCTCTCGCGCTCCGGCTGGCGTCCTACGAGCTCTTGCGCGCCGAGGGCGACGACCCCATCCTGATCCTCGACGACGTCTTCGCCGAGCTCGACGCCGAGCGGCGTGCCCAGCTCGCCGACCTGGTGGCCGGCGCGGAGCAGGTGCTCGTCACGGCGGCGGTCGCCGACGACGTCCCCGCCGCGTTGCAGGGTGTGCGCTACCGGGTGGCCGACGGGAGGGTCGAGCGTGACGGGTGAGGACGCCCCCGGTCCGGAGGCGAGCGCGGGCGAGGAGCTGCCGTCGCCGGACGGGCTGGACCTCGCGCGGGCGATCACCCGGGCGACGGCCGCCGCGCCGGGCCGCCCCGCGACCCCGCGCCGCAGCGGGCCGACGCGACGGCGTACTCCCCCGCGGGCGACCGGTGCCCACCCCGACGACCGCGACCCCCAGCTGCTCGACACCGAGCTCACCCGGCTCGTGGCCTCACGCGGGTGGGAGCTCGACCTCAAGGTGCAGGGCGTCTTCGGGCGGTGGGCCGAGCTCGTGGGCGCGGAGGTGGCCGACCACTGCACGCCGGAGTCGTTCGCCGAGGGTCGGCTGGTGGTCCGTACGGACTCCACCGCGTGGGCGACCCAGCTCAAGCTGCTCGCCCCCACGGTCGTGCGGCGCGTCAACGAGGAGCTCGGCGACGGCACGGTGACCGTCGTGGAGGTGCTCGGACCACACCTGCCGACGTGGAAGAAGGGTCGGTTCGGCACCCGCGACGGACGCGGCCCGCGCGACACCTACGGCTGAGCCCCCGACCCGCGCACGCGATGGGCGCGAAATGCCGATCTGGGAGCCGCGCGGCCATATGGGGACCCATCCGCCCCCCTGTTCGGGCCTTGGACAGGCGGTCTGAGGGCGCACAGGCGGCATTTTGTCCACAGATCACCCCCTCGCCAGGGGGTTGCTGCTTCGGTTGAGGCCCTCTGACGGGTATTGTGGGCCAGTGGGTCGCACGCGCTGCAGCACCGTCCAGAGCGGCGGCCCCCGTCATGTCGACCGCCCCTCACGGGGGCGAGGAGAAGAAGGCCTGCCTTGAGCGAAGAGACCGCAGAGACCACCGCTGGAGCAGCACCCGCAGCCACCCCGGAGTCGAACGGTCACCGCTCCTCCACGGCTGTGGACGACGGCACCGCGTACGACGCCTCGGCGATCCAGGTCCTCGAGGGCCTGGAGGCCGTCCGCAAGCGCCCGGGCATGTACATCGGCTCGACCGGCGAGCGCGGGTTGCACCACCTCATCTGGGAGATCGTCGACAACTCCGTCGACGAGGCGCTGGCCGGCTACTGCGACCGCATCGTGCTGACGCTGCAGGAGGACGGCGGCGTCCGGGTCGAGGACAACGGCCGAGGCATCCCCACAGGCACCGCGCCGGGCCAGGAGATGCCGGCCGTCACGATGGCGCTGACGATGCTCCACGCCGGCGGCAAGTTCGGCGGTGGCGGCTACAAGGTCTCCGGCGGCCTGCACGGCGTGGGCGTCTCGGTGGTCAACGCGCTCTCGTCGCGGTTGGTCGTCGAGGTCAAGAACCGCGACCACCTGTGGCGCCAGTCCTTCCAGCTCGGCGTGCCCGACGGCGACCTCGAGCAGGTGCGGCCGATGGAGGCCGGCGAGCGTACGGGCACCACCGTCACGTGGTACGCCTCGGACGAGATCTTCGAGACCACGCAGTACTCCCTCGAGACGATCATCAGCCGCCTGCGCGAGATGGCGTTCCTCAACAAGGGCGTGGAGTTCGTCGTGCGCGACGAGCGCGCCCAGGCCGACGCGATCATGGACGCCGTCGAGGACGAGACGATCCCCGGCGACGTCGACAGCGCCGGCCACGACGCCCCCAAGCGCGGCGAGGCCGGCGGCACCGAGCAGGTGTTCCGCTACGACCGCGGCCTGGTCGACTACGTCGAGCACCTCAACCGCCGCAAGGACAAGGCCAACCTCACGGTCATCTCGTTCGAGGCCGAGACCCCTGAGGGCACCGAGAACCACATGAGCCTCGAGGTGGCGATGCAGTGGAACACCTCCTTCCAGGAGTCGGTCCACACCTTCGCCAACAACATCAACACCCACGAGGGCGGCACCCACGAGGAGGGCTTCCGCGCGGCGCTCACCTCCCTGGTCAACAACTGGGGCGAGGAGTGGGGCCTGATCAAGAAGCGTGAGGACCGCGTCTCCGGCGACGACATCCGCGAGGGCCTGACCGCGATCATCTCGATCAAGCTCGCCGAGCCGCAGTTCGAGGGCCAGACCAAGACCAAGCTCGGCAACACCGAGGCCAAGGGCTTCACCCAGCGCGTCGTCAACGACCAGCTCGGCGCGTGGCTGGAGCAGAACCCCGCCGAGGGCAAGGAGATCATCCGCAAGGCGCAGGCCGCGGCGAGCGCGCGGATCGCCGCCCGCAAGGCGCGCGACCTGGCCCGCAACCGCAAGGGCCTGCTCGGCGGCGGCGGCCTGCCCGGCAAGCTGTCGGACTGCCAGTCGACCAACCCCGCGGAGTGCGAGGTCTTCATCGTCGAGGGTGACTCCGCCGGCGGCTCGGCCAAGTCGGGTCGCGACCCCCGCATCCAGGCGATCCTCCCGATCCGCGGCAAGATCCTCAACGTCGAGAAGGCGCGCATCGACAAGGTCCTGGGCAACCAGGAGGTCCAGGCGATCATCTCCGCGCTCGGCACCGGCATCCACGAGGAGTTCAACCTCGAGAAGCTGCGCTACCACAAGGTCGTGCTGATGGCCGACGCCGACGTCGACGGCCACCACATCAACACGCTGCTGCTGACCCTGCTGTTCCGGTTCATGAAGCCGCTGATCGAGCACGGGTACGTCTACATGGCGCAGCCGCCGCTCTACCGCCTGCGGTGGAGCAAGCCCAACGAGCACGAGTTCGTCTACTCCGACGCCGAGCGCGACGCGCTGATGAAGGCGGGCATCGAGGCGGGCAAGAAGCTGCCCAAGGAGAACCCGGTCCAGCGCTACAAGGGTCTGGGCGAGATGAACGCCGACGAGCTGTGGGAGACCACGATGGACCCCGACCAGCGGCTGCTGCTGCAGGTCACGCTCGACGACGCCGCGCGGGCCGACGAGATCTTCTCGATCCTCATGGGCGAGGACGTGGAGCAGCGTCGCTCGTTCATCCAGCGCAACGCCAAGGACGTCCGATTCCTCGATATCTAGGTCTCTAACACCAGCCCTAGACATCGATAGATCGCGAGAGAGAGCCAGAGAATGACCGAGACCACCGACGTCCCGACCGGCGGCGGACGCATCGAGCCCATCGACCTGCAGCAGTCGATGCAGCGCTCGTACATCGACTACGCGATGGCCGTCATCGTGGGCCGCGCGCTGCCCGACGTGCGTGACGGCCTCAAGCCGGTGCACCGCCGCATCCTCTACGCCATGGACGACGGCGGCTACCGCCCCACGGCCGGCTTCTCCAAGTGCAGCCGCATCGTCGGTGACGTCATGGGTCAGTACCACCCCCACGGCGACTCCGCGATCTACGACACCCTGGTCCGTCTCGCCCAGCCGTGGGTGATGCGCGCGCCGCTGATCCACGGCCAGGGCAACTTCGGCTCGCCGGGCAACGACCCGGCCGCCGCGATGCGGTACACCGAGTGCCGCCTGGCGCCGCTGGCCATGGAGATGGTCCGCGACATCAACGAGGACACCGTCGACTTCGGCCCCAACTACGACGGTCGCTCGCAGGAGCCGCAGATCCTGCCGGCGCGCTTCCCCAACCTGCTGGTCAACGGCTCGGCCGGCATCGCCGTCGGCATGGCCACCTCCATCCCCCCGCACAACCTGCGCGAGGTCGCCGAGGGGGCGACGTGGGCGCTGGAGCACCCCGACGCCACCCGCGAGGAGCTGCAGGAAGCGCTGCTCGAGCGGATCAAGGGCCCCGACTTCCCCAACGGCGCGCTCATCGTGGGCCGCCAGGGCATCGAGCAGGCCTACCGCACCGGCCGCGGGTCCATCACCCAGCGCGCCGTCGTCGAGATCGACGAGGACAACAAGGGCCGCACGATGCTCGTCATCACCGAGCTGCCCTACATGGTCAACCCCGACAACCT
>JAJPEO010000069.1 GCA_021166815.1 Nocardioides sp. | reverse complement strand
CTCGACGACGTGGGCCGCGCCCTGGAGCGGGTCCGCAAGTACCAGGCGCCGCTGTCGGCCACGCTGGGTCGTCACATGAACGACGAGATGGTGTCGTTCTACGTCAAGAGCCCCGGCGGGTTCGACATCGAGTTCGGCTGTGAGGGCCTCCAGGTCGACGACAGCCGCTGGGTGGCACGGGAGAGCACGGCGGTCTCCTACTGGGGCCACGTCTTCGGTGGGTGACCCGGTGGGCGACACTGGCATGGTGACTGTTGACGTGCCCGAGGGGATGCGCGCGGATGCAGCCGCGTCCTGGCCCTCGCGTGAGCTGATCGACTCGTTCCTCGGCAACTTCCCCACCGACTTCGAACTGCGTCCCGGCGAGCACCTCGAGGTCGGGGGCGAGGAGGCGCAGGCCCGGGCGCGCCTGTTCCGCGACGTGCTGGGCCGGTACGGCTCCGGGGTCACCGTGGTCACGACGGTCTCGCAGGGGCAGCCGGTGGGCATGACCTGCCAGTCGTTCACGAGTGTCTCGCTAGATCCGCCGCTGGTCGCGTTCCTTCCGACGCGGCAGTCCCGCGCGTTCCAGGCGATCCAGCGTGCCGGGCACTTCTGCGTCAACTTCCTCGCTGCCGACCAGGTCGACATCTCGAACCAGATGGCCGGGCGCGGTGAGGACAAGTTCGCCGGGATCTCTTGGAGTCCGTCGGTGTCCGGCTCGGCGCTGCTGGACGGTGTCGTCGGCCACGTCGACTGCACCGTGCACGCCGTCCACGAGGCGGGAGACCACTACATCGTCATCGGCAGGGTCGTCGACCTCGCCGTCGGTGACGCCGACGAGCCGTTGCTCTACTACCGGGGCAACTACCACACCGCTTCGCGCTAGGCCTCGACCTGGGTGCCGGCGGTGCCGTCGACGATGGCGGCGATGTCGGCCAGGGCGCCGATGGCCGCGCGGCACCCGGTCGCGCGGACGAACTCGGCCGCGGCCTGGGCCTTGGGGCCCATGGAGCCCGAGGGCAGGACCAGCGCCACGAGGTCGTCGGGGGTGACGCCCGCGAGGCGCTGGGCGTCGTCGCTCCCGAAGTCGCGGTAGATCCCGTCGACGTCGGTGGCAATGACGAGCAGGTCGGCGCCGAGCTCCCTGGCGAGCAGGGACGAGGCGAGGTCCTTGTCGATGACCGCCTCCACACCGGCCAGGCGGCCGTCGGCGTCGTACGCGGCGGGGATCCCGCCGCCCCCCGCACACACGACGACGGTGTCGTGCGCGACGAGGTGTCGGATGGCGTCGAGCGCCAGGATCCGCTGGGGCCGGGGGCTGGCGACCACGCGCCGCCAGGACTCGCCGTCGGGCTTGATGCTCCAGCCCTTCTCCTCGGCCATGCGGTGCGCGGTGGCCTCGTCGTAGACGGGGCCGATTGGCTTGGTGGGGTCGTCGAACGCCGGGTCGTCGCGGGAGACCTCGATCTGGGTCAGGAGCGTGGCCAGTGCCTGGCCCGGCATGAGGTTGCCGAGCTCCTGCTCGATGACGTAGCCGATCATGGCCTCGGTCTGGGCGCCGAGCACGTCGAGGGGGTAGGCCTCCACCTCGGTGTAGGCGGCCGCCTGCAGGGCCAGCAGACCGACCTGCGGTCCGTTGCCGTGGGCGATGACCACCTCGTTGCCCGGCGCGACGCGAGCGATGTGCTCGCAGGCGAGCCTGATGTTGGCGCGCTGGTTGCCGGCCGTCATGGGCTGGTTGCGCCGCAGCAGGGCATTGCCGCCCAGGGCGATCACGATCCGCATGGGGTCGATGATGGCGCCTGCGGCGCCGCCGCGCTGGCGCTCCTCGGAGTTCGCGGACGCCACCCCGCCTGACGTGGTGGGATGAGCGCCATGCGACGTGGGTATCACCGCCCGTTGCCCCAGGGCCGGGAGACCTGGAGCCTGGCCACGCTGGCGCCCGGTCTCGCGGTGGTCCGCGGGTACCGCCTCGGCTGGCTGCGCGGTGACGTCCTGGCCGGCATCACCGTGGCCGCGTACCTCGTCCCGCAGGTGATGGCCTATGCCCAGATCGCCGGGCTGCCACCGGCCCTGGGACTGCTGGTCATGGTCGGCCCGACCCTGGCGTACTTCCTGCTCGGGTCCTCGCGGCGGCTCTCCGTCGGCCCCGAGTCCACGACGGCCCTGATGACGGCGGCGGCCGTGGGTGCGGTCGGCGCGTCCGGGCCGGAGGAGTACGCGGCCCTCGCCGCGGCCTTCGCGATCGTGACCGGCGCCCTGTGCCTCGTCGGGTGGGTGGGCCGCCTGGGCTTCCTAGCCGACCTGCTCTCGCACCCGGTCCTGATCGGCTACATGGCCGGGATCGCCGTGCTGATGATGGTCTCCCAGATCACTCGCCTGACAGGGATCGAGACCAGCGGCGGCACGCCCCTCGTCGAGGCATGGAGCGTCCTGCAGGGCGTGGACCAGGTCCACTGGCCGACGCTGGCGCTGGGCACGGCCCTGCTGGTCCTGCTCCTCCTCGGCGCCCGGCTGGCGCCGAGGCTGCCCCACCCGTTGCTGGTGGTGCTGATCGGCGCCGCCGCGGTGGCATGGTTCGACCTCGCCGACCAGGGAATCGACACCGTCGGCGCGCTGCCGGAGGTGTGGACCGGGCTGCACCTGCCCCGGCTCTCGCTCTCCGACATCACGCTGATGCTCGGCCCGGCACTCGGCATCGCCGTGGTGGGCTACTCCGACAACGTCCTGACGGCCCGCGCCTTCGCCGAGAAGGGCGAGCACATCGACGACAACCAGGAGTTCCTCGCGCTCGGCGCCGCCAACGTCGCCGCGGGACTCACGGGCGGCTTCCCGGTGTCGAGCAGCGGCAGCCGCACCGCCATCGGAGTGTCGCTGCACAGCCAGACCCAGGTGTACTCACTGGTGGCCGTCGGGGCGATGGTGGCCTTCGCGGTGCTGGGCGGCTCGGTGCTCGCTGCCTTCCCGCAGGCGGCGCTCGCGGCGCTCGTCATCTACGCTGCGCTGCGCCTCATCGAGGTGGGGGAGTTCCGGCGGATCGCCGCCTTCCGGCTGTCGGAGCTGGTCCTGTGCGTGAGCACCGTGGTGGCGGTCCTCGCGTTCGGGGCCCTCAACGGCATCCTCGTCGCCGTGGGCCTGTCCATCGCGGACATGCTGCGCCGAGTCGCTCGTCCCCACGACGCGGTCCTGGGCACCGTGCCCGGTCTCGCGGGCATGCACGACGTGGACGACTACCCGCAGGCCGAGCTGGTGCCCGGACTGGTCTTCTACCGCTACGACTCGCCGCTGTTCTTCGCCAACGCCGAAGACCTCCGCACCCGTGCCCTGGCGACCATCGACGCCGCGGCGGTCAAGGAGCCGGTCCACTGGTTCCTCATGAACATGGAGGCCAACGTCGAGGTTGACCTCACCAGCATGGACGCCATGGCGCTGCTCCACGAAGAGCTGACCCGGCGCGGGATCGACTTCGGGCTGGCGCGTGTGAAGCAGGAGACCCTGGAGGACCTCGACGCGGCTGGTCTGCTCGGGGCCATCGGCGAGGACATGATCTTCCCGACGTTGCCCACGGCGCTGGCCGCCTACGACGCCTGGCGCCGTGAGCACGGCCTCGCCGGGGACGAGGCCTGAGGGCGTCGCCCGCTCAGCGGCGCAGCAGCCCCTTGGCCACGTGGGTCACCTGCACCTCGTTGGAGCCGGCGTAGATCATGAGCACCTTCGCGTCCCGGGCGAGCTGCTCGACGGCGTACTCGGCCATGTAGCCGTTGCCACCGAAGAGCTGGACGGCCTCCATCGCGACCTCGCTGGCCGCTCGGGAGGCGTAGAGCTTCATCGCCGACGCCTCGGCGAGATCGAGCACGACACCGGCGCGTCGGGCGGCCAGGCCCTTGAGCACCATGTTCTCGACGTTGACCCGGGCGATCTCCATCTCGGCCAGCTTGAGCTGGATGAGCTGGAAGTCGCTGATCGGCCGGCCCCACAGCTCGCGCCCGCGGGCGTACTCGACGCACCGGTCGAGGCACTCCTCGATGACGCCGAGGGCGAACGTGGCGATGCCGAAGCGCTCGGCGACGAAGTTCGCCCTCGCCGACTCGCGGCCGTCCGAGCCGGGAGTGCCTGCCAGCAGTCGGTCGCGCCCGACGCGGACGTTGTCGAAGAACAGCTCGCCGGTGGGGGAGGAGTGCATGCCCATCTTGCGGAACGGTCGGCCCTGGGTCAGGCCCTCCATGCCCGAGTCGAGCACGAAGATCAGGACGGGCGCCTTGCGGCGGTCGGTGCCCGAGCCGTCGTCGAGCTTGGCGTAGACGACGATCGTGTCGGCGTACGGGCCGTTGGTGATGAAGGTCTTCTGCCCGTTGAGCACCCACCCGTCGCCGTCGGGACGCGCGGTCGTGCGCATGCCGCCGAACGCGTCGGACCCGGCGTCGGACTCGGTGAGCGCCCAGGCCCCGACCTTGTCGAGGGTCAGCAGGTCACGGGCCCACCGCTTGCGCTGCTCGACCGAGCCGAGGGCGTTGATCGTCGCGGCCGTCATCCCCGACGAGATGCCGATGCTCGTCGGGATGCCGGGGGAGACCTTGACCAGCTCGATGTTGGCGATGGAGCGCAGCGCAGGGTCGAAGTCCTCGGGCCGGTCCTCGTCGAACGGCTCGCCGGCGGCCTCCGCCTCGAGCCGGCGGATGTCCCAGTCGAACACCTCGGCGTCGGCCTCGCCGATGCCGAAGGTCCGGTAGAACTTCCGGGCCACGTCATAGGGCGGCGTGTCGCCGTGCTCGAGCTGCTCACGCAGCGGACGGACCTCGTTGTCGACGAAGTCGCGGACCGCGGCGCGGACCGTACGGTCGTCGTCGCTCCAGGTGAAGCTCATGGGTCAGATCCGTTCGATGATGGTGCCGGAGGCCTGGGCCCCGCCGGCGCACATGGAGACGAGGGCAGTGGTGGCGTCACGGCGCTCGAGCTCGTGGAGGGCGGTGGTCAGCAGCCGGGTGCCGGTCGAGCCGACGGGGTGGCCGAGCGCGATGGCGCCGCCGTTGACGTTGATCTTGTCCTCGGGGACGCCGTGGACCCCGGCCCACGACAGGACCACGCCGGCGAACGCCTCGTTGACCTCGCAGAGGTCGATGTCGGAGATGCTCATGCCGCTGTCGGCGAGGAGGCGCTCGGTCGCCTGCACCGGCCCGTCGAGGTGGTAGTACGGGTCGGCCCCGACCAGGCATGAGGTCACGATGCGCGCGCGGGGGGTCAGCCCCAGCGACGCGGCCAGGTCGGAGTCCATGAGCAGCAGCGCCGACGCGCCGTCGGAGACCTGCGAGGAGGTGCCGGCGGTGTGGATGCCGCCCTCGCGGACGGGCCGGAGGGCGGCGAGCCCCTCCAGGGTGGTCTCACGGATGCCCTGGTCGGTGTCCACGAGCCGGGTCTCGCCCGTGGGCCTTCCGTCCTCGTCGAGCACCGGCGCGGTGACGCCGAAGATCTCGCGCTCGAAGCGCCCTGCGTCCTGGGCGGCGCGGGCCTTGTCCTGCGACCACTTGCCGAACGCGTCGACGTCGGCGCGCGTGTAGCCGCGGTCGCGCACGATGCGGTCGGCGCCCTCGAACTGGTCGGGAAGGTCGATCGACCACGAGGCCGGGCGGGGGCTGCCCGTGCCGGGAGGCACGTTGGCGCCGAGGCCCACCCGGGACATCGACTCGACGCCGCAGGCCACGCCTGCCTTCAGCGCGCCGCCCGCGATCATCGCGTTGATGAGGTGCGTCGCCTGCTGGGCAGAGGCGCACTGGGCGTCGATGACCGTGGAGGAGACCTCGTTGGCCAGGCCCGCGTGCATCCAGGCACGCCGGACCATGTTGTTGGACTGCTCGCCCGCCTGGGTCACGCAGCCGCCGATGACCTGCCCGACCTGGGCGGAGTCGACGCCGGCTCGGGCCAGGACCTCGGTCATGGCGGCGCCCAGCAGCTCAGCGGGATGGACGCCGGCGAGCCAGCCCTTGCGCTTGCCGATGGGGGTACGGACGGCTTCGACGATCACAGGTGTGCCCATGCGGCCAAAACTAGCAGGGACTAGAACACGTTCTCGTTGTTGTCCCACTCATTGTCGCCGCACCCCCTTCCGTTCCAAACCGTCGGTATGTAACCTGAGGTAGAACGTGTTCCATTTCTGCCTACTCCACCAGGGGAGAACCGTGACCTCCACAACCGAGTCGCCTGCCGCCGTGAGCGTTCCCGAGGGCTTCGACCCCACCGAGCCGGACGTGCTGCTGCACGCCCGCCCCGACGCCGAGTTCAAGGCCTTGCGCGAGACCGCGCCGGTCCACTGGGTCGCGCAGGGGCCGGAGGCAGCCGCGGGCTTCATCGACGAGGGCGCCGACGGCTACTGGGCCATCACGCGCCACGCCGACATCGCCGCCATCTCGAAGAACGGCAAGGACTTCTCGACCAGCGTCAACGGCGCGATCATCCGGTTCGCCCCCGACATGACGCGCGACCAGGTCGAGCTGCAGAAGGTCATGATGATCAACCAGGACGACCCTGGGCACGGCAACCTGCGCCGGATCATCAGTCGCGGCTTCACCCCCCGGGCGGTGGGGAGCCTCAAGGACGCCCTCGCGGCGGCCGCCACCCAGATCGCCGAGGACGCCCGGGCCAAGGGCGCCGGGTGCTTCGTCGAGGACATCGCCTCGGAGCTGCCGCTCCAGGCCATCGCCGACCTGCTGGGCGTGCCCCAGGAGGACCGCCGCAAGCTGTTCCACTGGTCCAACCAGATGCTGTCCTACGACGACCCCGAGATCGAGGGCGACGCCGAGGCGGCGTCGGTGGAGATCCTCAACTACTTCATGCCCATCGCAGAAGAGCGCAAGGTCAACCCCAAGGACGACATCGTCAGCAAGCTCGTCAACGCGGGTGAGGACGGCGAGGGACTCACCTCGGACGAGTTCGGCTTCTTCGTCATCCTGCTGACCGTCGCCGGCAACGAGACCAGCCGCAACTCCATCACCCACGGCATGAAGGCCTTCTTCGACCACCCCGACCAGTGGGAGATCTACAAGAGCCAGCGCCCCGAGACCGCCGTGGACGAGATCATCCGGTGGGCCACCCCGGTCAACGTCTTCCAGCGCACCGCCCTCGACGACGTCGAGATCGGGGGAGTGCAGGTCCGCAAGGGCCAGCGGGTCGGCATCTTTTACGGCTCGGGCAACTTCGACGAAGAGGTGTTCGAGGACCCGTACACCTTCAACATCCTGCGGGAGGACAACCCGCACCTGGCCTTCGGTGGTCACGGCGCCCACTACTGCATCGGCGCGAACCTCGCCCGGCTGACCGTCAGCCTGATGTTCAACGCCATCGCGGACACGATCCCCGACATCAGCCTCGTGTCCGACCCGCGGCGGCTGCGCCACTCGTGGATCAACGGCATCAAGGAGATGCAGGTCAAGTACGTCTGACCTGACGTCGCCAGGACCGCTGCACCGGGGAGGGGTGCGGCGGTCCTGTCGTTCCAGGGACGGGCCGGGCTCACACCACGGCGAGCGTGAGGAGGGCGACCGCCAGGGTGGAGAAGATCTCGCCGATCCCGAGCTGCTTGGGCGTCAGCCCACGCCGGGGCAGCAGCGCGGCCCGCAGGGTGAGGAGGACGAACAGGACGCCGAGCGGCCACGCGAGCCAGGCGACCGTGACGGCGGCGGCGAGGTGGAAGCCCACGCTCAGCGCGAGGAAGCGGGGGTTGTCGCGCTCGCGGATCGCGCTCTTGACGTAGAACACGGTGCCGAGGAAGTAGAGCGCCAGCACGACCGCCAGCCCCCAGGCCCGGCGGTCGACGTGCCCGGTTCCCGCGTCGTAGGCGACCACGGTCATCAGGCACGAGCCGACCACGGTGGTCAGGCCGGCGAGCAGGTCGCGCTCGTGGCGTGCGGCAGCGGCCGCGAGGCCCACGCCCAGGGGCAGCACGAAGGCGAGCGCCCACACCAGCAGCCGGGGCTCCATGACCGCGACCACCAGGCCGAGGACCGCCGAGGCGATGCCGTACGCCCGCACCGGCGGCCAGTAGCGGGGACGTCGCCGCGCCTTGAGCCACAACGAGGTGGCGAAGAAGGCGAAGTACCCGGCGAACCAGAACGCCGTCAGAGGCAGGTGCACCCACGCCGGGCCGCCGGCGATGATGCCCACCAGCAGCGGGGCGCTGAGCATCGCCCAGGCTCCGTGCTGGTTGGGCACCCAGCCCGGCGAGCGGCGCTTGGCTGGACGTGAGCGTGCGACCGAGGTGGCCATGCTGCGAGCCTAGCCAGCGGGACCGGTGAAAAATGAAGTCCCGCGGCCGCCCGGCTCACGCCGGCGGTTCGGACCCGACCACCCACATGGCGAAGAACTGCGACCCGCCGCCGTAGGCGTGACCGAGGGCTCGGCGGGCCCCGTCGACCTGGTGCTCCCCGGCCCGACCGCGCACCTGCAGCGCTGCCTCCGCGAACCGCAGCATGCCCGAGGCGCCGATCGGGTTCGAGGACAGCACGCCGCCGCTCATGTTGACCGGCAGGTCGCCGTCGAGGGCGGTCACGCCCTGCTCCGTCAGCTGCCAGCCGGTGCCCTCCTCGGCGAAGCCGAGGTTCTCCAGCCACATCGGCTCGAACCACGAGAACGGCACGTAGATCTCGGCACAGTCGATCTCGGCTCGCGGGTCGGTGATGCCCGCCTGCTTCCAGAGGTACGCCGCCGCCTCGCGACCCGCCTGCGGGTTCACCTGGTCGCGCTGGGCGGCCGTGGTCGGCTCCGAGCGCATGGCGGTGGCGTGGATCCA
>JAJPEO010000097.1 GCA_021166815.1 Nocardioides sp. | reverse complement strand
AGCAGCGCCTCGCGCACGCCCTCGACGCCGTTGGCGGGGTCCTGCTGGTAGGTGCGGCGATCGCCCTCGAGGGAGGAGTCGACCGCCTCACGGAACGGCCCGAAGAACGCGGAGGCGTACTTCGCGGAGTAGGCCAGGATCGAGACGTCGGCGAACTCCGCGGCGTCGAGCGCCTCGCGCACCGCCCCGACCTGGCCGTCCATCATGCCGCTCGGGCCGACCATGTCGACGCCCGCCTCGGCCTGCGCGAGCGCCATCTCGGCGTAGGCGACGAGGGTCTTGTCGTTGTCGACCTGGCCGTCGGGGGTCAGCAGCCCGCAGTGGCCGTGGTCGGTGAACTCGTCGAGGCACAGGTCGCTCATCACCGTGAGCTGGTCGCCCACCTCGGCGACGACGTCGGTGATCGCGATGTTGAGCACGCCGCCCGGGTCGACCGCGCCCGAGCCGACGGCGTCCTTGCTCTCCGGCACGCCGAAGAGCATCACCCCGCCCAGCCCCAACGACGCGGCCTCGGCCGCCGCCTGCTTGAGGCTGTCGCGGGTGTGCTGGACGACGCCGGGCATGGACGAGATCGGACGCGGCTCGGTGAGGCCCTCGCGCACGAACAACGGCAGCACCATCTGGCGCGGCTCCAACGAGGTCTCGGCCACCATCCGGCGCAGCGCCGGGGTGCGGCGCAGCCGCCGCGGGCGGATCAGCGGTCCGGTGACGTGGGGCTGGTTCTCGCTCACGGCCTGCTCCTCGGGTGGTGGGTGGTCGGCGTCGCTCCCGGCTGGCGCCTGCTGGAGCGGTGAGTGAGCCACATTGTCGGCGTACGGAATGTGGCTCATTCACCGCCCACCGGCGCGTCGCGGGCGGCACGCCGAGGTGGCGGTGTCACAGCCACCTTGCCACGTGGGGAAAGGTGGCTCACTCACCGCTGCCGGCGGCAGGGGTACGGGACGGCGCGGTACGGGACAGGACGGGCTCGGGGCCTACTTGGCGCGCGCCTTGCGGCGCCCGGAGGCGGTGCGCTCGCTGGGGCGCGTCACCGGCTCGCCCGCCTCGATCATCGCCAGGCGCCGCGCGGCGCCGAAGTCGGCGAGGGCGTCGACCAGCACGTCGATGTCGGGCTTGGGCGCCATCACGTCGACGCGCAGGCCGTGCTCCTCGGCCGTCTTGGCCGTCTGCGGGCCGATCACGGCGATGACCGTCGAGGGGTGCGGCTTGCCGGCGATGCCGACGAGGTTGCGCACCGTCGAGGACGAGGTGAACACGACCGCGTCGAACTTGCCGCTCTTGATCGCGTCGCGCGTCGGCGCCGGCGGCGGGGTGGCGCGCACGGTGCGGTAGGCGGTGACGTCGTCGCACTCCCAGCCCAGGTCGACCAGGCCGGCCACGAGGTTCTCGGTGGCGATGTCGGCACGCGGCAGGAAGACGCGGTTGATCGGGTCGAGGACCTCGTCGTACGGCGGCCAGTCCGCGAGCAGGCCGGCAGCCGACTGCTCGCCGGAGGGGACCAGGTCGGCGCGCAGGCCCCAGGCCGCGATCGCCTGGGCGGTCTTGTCGCCCACCGCGGCGATCTTGAGACCGGAGAAGGTGCGCGCGTCGAGGCCGTACTCCTCCAGCTTCTCGCGCACCGCCTTGACGGCGTTGACGGAGGTGAAGGCGATCCACTCGTAGCGGCCCTCGACGAGGCCGCGGACGGCCTTGTCCATCTGCAGCGGGTTGCGCGGGGGCTCCACCGAGATGGTCGGGACCTCCTCGGGCACCGCGCCGTACTCGCGCAGGCTTCGGGAGAGCGAGCCCGCCTGCTCCTTGGTGCGCGGGACGAGCACCCGCCAGCCGAAGAGGGGCTTGGTCTCGAACCACGACAGCGTCTCGCGCAGGTCGACGACCTTGCCGATGACCGTGATGGCCGGCGGCTGGATGCGCGCGGCCCGCGCGTCGGCGGCGATGTCGGCCAGGGTCGAGGTCAGCGTCTGCTGCTCGGTCGTGGTGCCGACGCGGGTCATCGCGACGGGCGTCTCGGGGGAACGACCGGCCTCGACGAGGGCCTTGGCCGTCTCGGCGATCGAGCCGACGCCGGAGAGCAGCACCAGGGTGCGCTCGTCGCCGTACTGGCTCCAGTCGACCTTGTCCGAGCACGTCACCACGGCCACCTCGCGGTGGGTACGGGTCGTCAGCGGGATGCCGGCGTAGGCGGGCACGGCGCTGACCGACGAGACGCCGGGCACGATCTCGAAGCCGACACCGGCCTTGACGCACGCCTGCGCCTCCTCGGGACCGGAGGCGTAGAGGAACGGGTCGCCGGTCATCAGCCGGACCACGCGCTGCTTCTTGCCGTGGCGTACGACGACCTTCGCGCGCGCGGCGTGCGTCAGCGGCTGGCCGTCCTCGCCGAAGCCGCCGTCCACGAACTCGGGGGCGGCCTCGGAGCCGACCCCCAGGCCGAGCGCGGCCAGGACGAGGTCGACGTGGTCGGGGGCCTCGGTGACCACCACGTCCGCGGCGCGCAGCAACTCCACCGCGCGCAGGGTCAGCAGACCGGGGTCGCCGGGACCGCTGCCGACGAAGGACACCCAACCCGACGCAGGGCTGGTCGGGGTGGTCTCCGTGTCACGGGCCTGTGCTCGCGTCATTGATGCTGATTCCTTCACTGGTGGGGGTCCATCAGGTCTGCTGCCCCGTCGGCGAGCATCTCGCTCGCCAGACGTCGTCCGAGGGCCTCGGCCTGCTCGACCGGGCCGGAGGTGCTCTTGCGCACCGAGAGCGCGCCGTCGGTGGACATCGCGACCGCGCGCAGCCAGAGCTCGTCGCCGTCCTCGCCCTCGACGACCTCGGCCAGGGCGCCGAGGGGGGCCGAGCACCCCGCCTCGAGCTCGTTGAGCACGGCTCGCTCGGCGGTGACCGCCGCCCGGGAGGCGGGGTCGTCGAGCGCGGCGAGGAGGGCGAGGGTGGCGTCGTCGTCGCTGCGGCACTCCACAGCCAGGGCACCCTGGCCGGGCGCCGGCAGCATCTGCAGCGGGTCGATCACCTCGGTGGCCTCGTCGACACGGCCGAGCCTGGCCAGGCCGGCGCGGGCGAGGAGGATCGCGTCGAGCTCGCCGCTGCGGACGCGACCGATGCGGGTGTCGACGTTGCCGCGCAGGCCGGTGATCTCCAGGCCCAGGCCCAGTGCGGCCAGCTGGCTCACCCGGCGCGGGGAGCCGGTGCCGACCCGGCTGCCGACCGGGAGCTCGCCCAAGGTGAGGCCGTCACGGGCGATCAGCACGTCACGCGGGTCCTCGCGGGGAGGGACCGCGACCAGCGCGATCCCCTCGGCGGCGTAGGTCGGGATGTCCTTGAGCGAGTGGACGGCGAAGTCGACCTCGCCGCGCAGCAGCGCCTCGCGCAGCGCGCTGACGAAGACGCCCGTGCCGCCGAGGCTGGCCAGCGGGGCCGTCGACTGGTCGCCCTCGGTCGCGATGGTGACGGTCTCCACCTCGCAGCCGAGACGCTCGCGCACCAGGTCGGCCACGTGGCCGGCCTGGGTGGTGGCGAGGGTGGAGGCGCGGGTGCCCATGCGCAGCGTGCGGGTCACTGTCGTCCCTCCGCCCTGGTCACGGCGTCGACGTGCTCGGGGTCGAGCCGGAAGAGCTGGGCCAGCGCCGCGGTGTAGGACACCGCGTGCGGCTCGTCGGCCAGCTCCTTGACGCGCACGGTGGGCTCGTGGAGCAGCTTGTCGGCGACGCGGCGTACGGCCTGCAGGACCTCGGCCCGCGTGGTCGAGTCGAGGCCGGGCAGCCGGGACTCCAGCCGCGCCATCTCCGAGTCGACCACGGAGGTCGCCATCGAGCGCAGGGCCACGACGGTCGGGGTGACGCTCGCCTGGCGGCGGGCCGCGAGGAACGCCGAGATCTCCTGGGCGACGATGGCGCGCACCGACTCGATGTCGGCAGCGCCCTCCGCGTCGCGCAGCTCCTGGGCGAGCGAGGCCAGGCCGAGCAGCTCGACGCCGGGCAGCTCGGTGACGGTCGGGTCGACGTCGTGGGGCAGGGCCAGGTCGACGATCGACAGCGGCGTGGTGACGCCCTGGCGGGCCCGCTCCAGGGTGACGCGCGGCAGCACCACCCCGGCCGCGCCGGTGCACGAGATGACCAGGTCGGCACGGGACAGCTCGTCCTCGAGGGCCTCCATCGGCCGGCGGACGGCGCCGTACTCGCTGGCCAGCCGCTCGCCGTGGGAGGCCGTACGGTTGACGACCGTGACCGAGCCGGCGCCGTTGCGCGCGACGGTGGACACGGCCAGCGACGCCATCGCCCCGGCGCCGATCACCAGCACCCGGTTGCCGACGAAGGACACCGCGGTGCGCTCAAGCGCCGCCGTCACCATCGAGGGCGCGGCCCGGTCGATGTCGGTCTCGGCGTGGGTGCGCTTGCCGACGCGCAGCGCCTGCTGGAAGAGCACGTTGAGGGTGGGGCCGACCGTGCCGAGCTCCTGGCCCAGGCGCAGCGCCTCACGGGTCTGGCCGAGGATCTGGCCCTCCCCCACGACCATCGACTCCAGGCCCGCGGCGACGTTGAACAGGTGGTTGACCGCACCGTCGTCGTAGTGGACGTAGAGGTGAGGGAGCAGCGCCTCGGTGGAGTCGCCGGCCCGCTCGACGAGCAGCTGGGAGAGGTCCTCGACGCTGCCGTGGAAGCGGTCGACGTCGGCGTAGACCTCGAGCCGGTTGCAGGTCACGATCGCCGTCGCCTCGGTGACGTGGTCGCCGGCCACGACGTCGCTGACCAGCTTGACCACGCCGTCGTGGTCCATCGCCAGCCGCTCGAGGAGCTCGACGGGGGCCGACTTGTGCGAGATGCCGACGACCAGGACGCTCATGACGCGTCCTCCGTCCCGGCGGTCGCCTTGCGCTGCTCGTGGTAGGCGAGGATCTGCAGCTCGATCGACAGGTCGACCTTGCGGACGTCGACGCCCTCGGGGACCGTGAGCACGCCGGGCGCGAAGTTGAGGATGCTGGTGATGCCGGCCGCGACCATCCGGTCGGCGACGTCCTGGGCCGCGACGGCCGGGGTGGCGATGACGCCGATCGAGACGCCGTGCTCGACGACGATGCGGTCGAGGTCGTCGAAGGAGCGTACGTCGATGCCGGCGACGACCTCGGCCTGGCGGACCGGGTCGGCGTCGAGCAGCGCCACGACGCGGAAGCCGCGGCTGCGGAAGCCGGAGTAGTTGGCCAGGGCGTGGCCGAGGTTGCCGATGCCGACGATGACCACGGGCCAGTCCTGGGTCACGCCGATCTCACGCGCGATCTGGTAGCGCAGGTACTCGACGTCGTAGCCGACCCCGCGGGTGCCGTAGCTGCCGAGGTAGGAGAGGTCCTTGCGGAGCTTGGCGCTGTTGACGCCGGCGGCCGTGGCGAGCTCCTCGCTGGAGCAGGTGGCGGTGCCCTCGTCGGCCAGCGTGATCAACGCACGCAGGTAGACCGGAAGTCGCGCGACAGTGGCCTCGGGAATGTCCCGTGCGCTCTCGGGTGTCCGTGCACTCACTGATGCTTCTCTCCAGTCGCGGATGGGCCCTCACGACCCGAGCCACTGTAGGAGTTTGTGAACAGGAGAACAAAACGAGTCCGAAAGGCGGCTACCACATGTGAGAAGCCCCACCCGCGGCGGGGTGGGCTCGCCGACGGACCGTCAGGGAGTGGTCAGCCGCAGCCAGCCGTCGCCGATCGAGGCCGGCATCAGGCCCGCCGCGCGGATGAGCGAGAGGGCGAGGTCGTCGTCGGTGACGAAGTCGACCGCCTCGTGACGGCTCTCGTGGATGACGTCGCCGCGGCGGTCGGTCATCACGATCTCGTGGACCACGTTGCGCCGCGACCCCTCGGCAGGCTCTGCGGTGAAGAACTGGGTGTAGGTGAAGTCGCCGAAGCGCTCCTGGCCGACCTCGGTGCGCGGGATGGGAGCGTTGTCGGTGGGGCCGAAGTGGTCGTCGATGACCGCCGCGCCGTCGTAGCCCATCCGTCGCGTCATCGCGACGAGGAAGGCCGAGCGCTCCTCCGGCGGGACCTCGCAGAGCACGTGCTGTGCGAGCACCACGTCGAAGGTGCCGAGGAAGTCGGTCTCCTCCAGCCGAAGCGGGAGGATCGAGACCCGGTTGTTGAGGCCCGCCGCCGCCACGCGCCAGGCCAGGGTGTTGCGGGCGACGTCGTCGGGCTCCAGGCAGTAGAAGGTGGCGTCGGGCCAGGCCAGCGCGGCCTGCAGGGTGCCGTTGCCGACGCCGGAGCCCACCTCCAGCACCCGACGCGGGGCCGGCCGTACGGCGTCGACGGGGTAGGGGCGCTCCTCGCCGCCGAGGTAGGCCACAGCCTCGAACATGCTCATCGTGGGGCTCATCGTTCCTCCGGTCATCGGGCGAGTGCGGCGCGCAGTCGCGCCTCGTCCACCCGCCAGTAGTCGTGCTGGGCTCCGTCGACGAAGGTGACAGGGATCTCCTCGCCGAAACGGTCCTCGAGGTCAGGATCGAGGTCGATGTCGATCTCGTCGAACGACACGCCGAGATCGCTGCAGACTCGTGACACGACCTCGCGGGCGTCGTCACACAGGTGGCACCCCGGGCGGGTGTAGAGGGTGACCCGCGCGCTCACTCGAGCAACCCCAGGTGACGGCGGCGCTCGAGGCCCCGCAGGCGGCCCTTCTGGACCTTCCCGGTCATGGTGTGCGGGAGCTTGTCGACGACCTCGATGCGCGCCGGGTGCTTGAACCGCGCCAGCCGGGTCGTCACGTGCGCGCGCACCGCGTCCTCGACGCCGTCGGCGTCCGGCCCGGACGGCACGACGTACGCCACCACCGCCTCGCCGGTCTGCTCGTCGGGGACGCCGATGACGGCGGCGTCGGCGACGGCGTCGCACTCGCGCAGCACGTCCTCGACCTCCCGGGGGTAGACGTTGAAGCCGCTGACGATGATGAGCTCCTTGACGCGGTCGACCAGGAAGAGGTCGCCGCTG
>JAJPEO010000074.1 GCA_021166815.1 Nocardioides sp. | reverse complement strand
TCACCATCCGGGTCGTACGCCGCTGACCTGAGCAACACCCTGCACTGAGGCAAGGGGCCGGTGGTTCGCCACCGGCCCCTTCGTCATGCCCCACCCCTTCGCCATGCCCGGCCCCGTCCGCCTCGGCCCCCAGCTCGCGATCCGTCATGCAGACCCGCACCCATGGGTCGGCCTTCCCATGACGGATGCTGGGGGCACGGGGCATCCTTGGGGCGTGAGACCCGTACGCCGCACCCGCACCACCCGCACGCTCGGCGCCACGGTGTTGGCGACCGCGGTGCTGGCGGCCACAGCGCTGCTCGCCGGCTGTGGTGCCGACGATGGGTCGCCGAGCCCCGAGGAGGAGACCGTGTCGACATCACCCGTCCCGGGCGCGGACAGTCCTGTCGTGAACCGTGCGAAGTCCGACCTCGCCACCCAGCTGGGCATCGACGTCGAGGAGATCTCGGTGCTGCGCGTGGAGGAGGTCACCTGGCGCGACGGCAGCCTGGGCTGCGCTCGCAAGGGGATGGCGTACACCCAGGCCCTCGTCGACGGGCAGCGGATCGTGCTCGCGGTGGACGGCAAGGAGTATGAGTTCCACTCCGGTGGCCGTACGGCCCCGTTCTACTGCGACCGCCCCACCCAGTGACCGCAGCGGTGAGTGAGCCACATTTCCCGCGCTGGGAATGTGGCTCACCCACCGCTCCCGGCAAGCTGAGGCGGTCAGCGGTGAACCAGCCACAATTTCCCCGCTGAGAATGTGGCTCACTCACCGCTCGCGGCAGGCAACGGGTGGGCAGACGCACGACGGCCCGCCCCCATGAGGGAGCGGGCCGTCGTGGTGGAGTGGTACGTCAGGCAGCGACGACGTTGAGCGACACGGTCGCGGTGACGTCTTCGTGGAGCTTGACGGTGACCTGGTGAGAGCCGAGCGTCTTGATCGGGTTGGTGACCACGATCGTGCGACGGTCGACGGACTCGCCGGAGGCGGCGCCCAGGGCGTCGGCGATCTCGGCGGTGGTGACGGCGCCGAACAGGCGACCACCCTCACCGGCACGGACCTTGACCTGGACGGTGCTGGCCTCGAGCTTGGCCTTGATCTCACCGGCGTGGTCGGCGTCGCGGGCGGCGCGGGCCGCACGGGCAGACTTGATGGACTCGATGGTCTTCTCGCCGCCGCGGGTCCACTTGATGCCGAGGCCGCGGGGGACGAGGTAGTTGCGGCCGTAGCCGTCCTTGACCTCGACCACGTCGCCGGGGGCGCCGAGGCCGTCGACTTCCTGAGTCAGGATGAGCTTCATGTCAGATCTCTCTTTCCTGGCCCTGGTCAGCGACCGGTGGACGTGTAGGGCAGCAGGGCGAGCTCGCGCGCGTTCTTGACGGCCATGGCCACGTCGCGCTGGTGCTGGACGCAGTTGCCGGTCACGCGACGGGCACGGATCTTGCCGCGGTCGGAGATGAACTTGCGGAGCAGGGTGGTGTCCTTGTAGTCGACACCGGTCGCCTTCTCCTTGCAGAACTGGCAGACCTTCTTCTTGGGCTTGCGCAGAATTGCCTTGGCCATTGTGGTGCTCCCTTTCAGTGAGCCCGGCCCTGAAGGCATGTCAGGGACGGAATGGATGCGGATGGTGACTGGTCGGTGGCCGCCAGGTGCGGCTCACCGGGCCCGATCAGAAGGGAGGCTCCTCGGAGCCGGACACGCCCGGGGTCGCCCACGGGTCGTTGCCACCCTGGGGGCCGCCCTGCGGGCCGCCCTGGCGCGGAGCCGGCGTGGCCCACGGGTCGTCGGCCGGGGCGGAAGCCTGCTGGCCGCCGCCGTAACCGCCGCCGCCGCCACCGGAGAACCCGCCACCGCCGCCGCCGTAGCCACCGCCGCCGGAGCGGGTGGTCTTGGTGACCTTGGCCGAGGCGTAGCGCAGCGAAGGACCGATCTCCTCGACGTCGATCTCGAAGACGGTGCGCTTCTCACCCTCGCGGGTCTCGTACTGGCGCGACTTCAGGCGACCCTGGACGATCACGCGCATGCCCTTCTGCAGGGACTCGGCGCAGTTCTCGGCAGGCTGGCGCCAGACCGAGCAGCCGAGGAACAGCGCGTCGCCGTCCTTCCACTCGTTGGTCTGGCGGTCGAAGGTGCGCGGCGTCGACGCGATGCGGAAGTTGCACACCGGTGCCCCGGAGGGGGTGAAGCGCAGCTCCGGGTCGTCGACGAGGTTGCCCACGACGGTGATGACGGTTTCGCCTGCCATGTCAGGTCTCCTCAGGATGCTTCTGATCAGGGTGCTGGTCTGTGTCGTCCATCAAACAGGGCGACACCGACAGCGGGAAGGGCTGACGCCCGACTTGTGGAAGCGGACGACCCGTGGGCCGTCCGTGCCTCACTTGGCGTCGGGGCGCATGACCTTCGTGCGCAGGATCGACTCGTTCAGCGTGAGCTGGCGGTCGAACTCCTTCACCGTGGCGGGCTCGGCCGTCAGGTTGATGACGACGTAGATCCCCTCGGCGTTCTTCTTGATCTCGTACGCCATCCGGCGACGACCCCAGACGTCGACGTTCTCGACGGTGCCGCCGTCCTTGCGGATGACGTTGAGGTACTTGTCGAGCGACGGCTCGACAGTGCGCTCATCGAGACTCGGGTCGAGGATGACCATCACTTCATAAGCACGCATAGCGGTCTCCACCTCCTCTGGACTAGAGCGGCCACGGACTTTCCGTGGCAGGAGGGCTGTGCGTCGTGGTCCGCGACATGAGACGCGTCCACCGGTCACCCGAAGGCAACCGGGAGAGCCTAGCAGCGGGCCGCCCCGCCCCCCGCATCCACGAAGGGCCTGTGGACGACCGCCTCCGGCAGCCCGGATCCGGCTAGCGTCGCGCGGGTGAGGAGTCGTGCCCCTGCTCGGGGGGAAGCCGTCGTCGCCGGCCGCTACCGCATGATCGACCAGGTCGGCGCCGGCGGCATGGGCTCCGTCTGGCGTGCCTACGACGAGCGCACCGACCGCCTCGTCGCGGTCAAGGTCCTCGGCCAGCACAGCGCGGCCCTGCTGGCGCGGTTCGTGCGCGAGCAGGCGGTGCGCGTACGCCACCCCCACGTCGTGGCGCCGATCGGCTGGGCGGCCGAGGACGACCTGGTCGTCCTGGCCATGGACCTGGTGACGGGCGGCTCGGTCGCCGACCTGCTGCGTGAGCACGGTCCCCTGCCCACCGGCTACGTCGCGGTCCTGGTCGAGCAGCTGCTGCTGGGGCTGGCGGCGGTGCACGGCGCCGGGCTGGTCCACCGCGACGTCAAGCCGGCCAACCTCCTCCTGGAGGCGACCGGCACCGGGGTCCCCCACCTGCGGCTGGCCGACTTCGGCGTCGCCGCGCCCATCGCGGACCGCCGCTTCACCACGGTGCCGGGCGCGATCGGCACCGACGGCTACATGGCCCCCGAGCAGGCACGCGGCGCCGCACCCGACCCGGCCCAGGACCTCTACGCCGTCGGTCGCGTCGCACTGCAGCTGATCAGCGGGGAGTCGCCGAGCCGTCAGGGACCGATCCCGTCCCACCCGCTGCGCCCGCTCCTCGAGCGGCTGCTCGTGCCCGATCCCCAGCAGCGCCTCGCCAGCGCCGACGCGGCCCTGAGCCTGCTGCGACGCCTGGCCATCGCCCCCGCGCCCGGACCTCCCGTGCCCGACCGCCTCGGCGAGCCCGAGGTCCGGCGTACGTCATCCCTGGCCGACGTGGACTGGGCCGGCTGGGGCGCCGTCGTCGTGCTGGTGAGCGTGATCGTCGCGAGCCTGGGCATCCTGCTCGCGGTGCTGCGGTGACCTGCCGGCCGTCGGCGGCCCCTCCTAGGCTGGTGCCATGACTGCTCTCGCCATCGGTGCCCACGTCGACCAGACCGATCCCGTCGGCGAGGCGATCGCGCGCGACACCACGCTGGTGCAGTTCTTCCTGGGCGACCCCCAGGGCTACAAGGGGCCGGAGGTCCGCTTCGAGGGCGCGGCCGACGCGCTCCGGACCGCCGCAGAGGAGGCCGGCGTCGACCTCTACGTCCACGCGCCCTACATCGTCAACGTCGCCACGACCAACAACCGCATCCGCATCCCCAGCCGCAAGCTGCTCCAGCAGCACATGGACGCGGCGGCCGCGATCGGGGCCAAGGGGCTGATCGTCCACGGCGGCCACGTCAACAAGTCCGACGACCCGGCGGTCGGGTTCGACAACTGGCGCAAGGCGATCGAGGCGACCGACCTCAAGATCCCGCTGCTGATCGAGAACACCGCGGGCGGCGACAACGCGATGGCTCGCCACCTCGACCGCATCGCAGGGGTGTGGGACGCGATCAGCTCGGCCGAGGGTTCCTCGATGGTCGGGTTCTGCCTGGACACCTGCCACGCCTGGGCCGGCGGCATCGACCTGGGCGACGTGGTCGACCGGATCCGCGCCATCACCGGTCGCATCGACCTGGTGCACGCCAACGACTCCCGCGATGAGTTCGGCTCCGGCGCCGA
>JAJPEO010000068.1 GCA_021166815.1 Nocardioides sp. | reverse complement strand
CCGGGGGCCCGCGGGCCCGCGCGCGCGCCGAGGGCTTCGCTACCTCCGGCCGCGAGAGCGTCCACACGGCGAGCCGTGACGAGGCCGTGTCGTGGCTGCGGCAGAATGTGCAGGCTGGCGACGTCGTCCTGGTGAAGGCCTCGCGCGGCGCAGCACTCGAAGTGGTCGCAGACCAGATCCTCGACGAAGGGACCAGCATTCGATGAGAGCCATCCTGTTCGGAGGCGGCCTCTCCCTGCTGATCTCTCTCCTCGGCACCCGCTACGCCATCCGGGTGCTCTCCAGTCGTGGCTACGGGCAGGAGATCCGCGAGGACGGCCCGACGACCCACCACACCAAGCGAGGCACGCCCACGATGGGCGGACTGGTGATCATCCTGGCCACGGTCGTCGGATACTTCCTCGCCAAGCTCATCACCGGCACGGTGCCCACGGCCTCGGCGCTGCTCCTGCTCTTCCTCTTCGTCGGCCTGGGCATCGTCGGGTTCCTCGACGACTTCATCTCCATCTCGAGCCGCCGCAACCTGGGCCTGCGGGGCCGCACCAAGATCATCGGGCAGACCGTCGTGGCGCTGACGTTCGGCGTCCTGGCCCTCACGCCCGCGCTCGAGGACGACCGCGGCTGGCGCCCGGCGTCGAACCACATCTCGTTCATCCGCGACTACGAGGCGTTCGTCCTGCCGACCATCGTGGTGCTGCTGTTCATCTGGCTGCTGGTCACGGGGTTCAGCAACGCGGTCAACCTCACCGACGGCCTCGACGGCCTGGCCACGGGCGCCTCGATCCTCGTGTTCGCCGCGTACACGCTGGTCAACATCTGGCAGAACAGCCAGTCCTGCGCCCTCGAGGCGGGACCCAAGTGCTACGAGGTCCGTGACCCGCTCGACCTCGCCGTGGTCTCCGCGGCCATCACCGGAGCGTGCTTCGGCTTCTTGTGGTGGAACGCCTCGCCCGCCCAGATCTTCATGGGCGACACGGGCTCGCTGGCCCTCGGCGGCGCCCTCGCCGGGCTGGCGATCCTGACCCGCACCGAGCTGCTCCTGCTGGTCATCGGCGGGCTGTTCGTGATGATCACGCTCTCGGTCATGATCCAGGTCTCGTGGTTCAAGTTCACGCGCAAGACGACCGGCGTCGGCAAGCGTGTCTTCCGCATGACGCCGCTGCACCACCACTTCGAGATGGTCGGCTGGGAGCAGATCACCGTGGTGATCCGGTTCTGGATCATCACCGGTCTCTGCGTCGCTGCGGGACTGGGCATCTTCTACGCCGAATGGGTGGCAGGCGTCGGATGAGCACCCCCCGTGCCGTGGTCGACGGCCTCGGTCGTGACAGCGACTGGTCCCGGGTCCGCGTGGTGGTCGCCGGCTTCGGTGTCTCCGGCTTCGCCGCCGCCGACAACCTCCTGTTCCTGGGTGCCCAGGTCACCGCGCTCGACGAGTCGAGCAGCCCGGAGAAGGCCGAGAAGGCCGAGCTGCTCCAGACCCTCGGTGCCACCGTGTGCCTGGCCCCGGGAACCACCGACCTCCTTCCCGACGACGTGGACCTGGTGGTCACCTCGCCGGGCTGGAAGCCGTCGGCCCCCCTGCTCGCCCAGGCTGCCGAGCGCGAGGTCCCGGTCTGGGGCGAGGTCGAGCTGGCCTGGCGCCTGCGCGATCCGGCGAACCCGGCGCCGTGGATCGCCGTCACCGGCACCAACGGCAAGACCACGACCGTCCAGATGCTCGACTCCATCCTGCGGGCAGCCGGTCTGCGCAGCGTCGCCGTGGGCAACGTGGGGCGCCCCATCGTCGAGGCCGTGATGGACCCCGAGCCCCACGACGTGCTGGCGGTGGAGCTGTCCAGCTTCCAGCTCCACTACACCCACACCATGGCCGCCGAGTCGGCCGCGGTGCTGAACTTCGCCGAGGACCACCTCGACTGGTACGACGGCGAGTGGACCGGTGGCGTCGACCCGATGACCGCGTACGCCCAGGACAAGGCGCGCATCTTCGAGCGGGTCGCCCGTGCCTGCGTCTACAACACCGCGGACCCGCGCACCGAGCAGATGGTGCGCGACGCCGACGTGCAGGAGGGTGCGCGTGCGATCGGCTTCACCCTCGGGACCCCCGACGTCGGCATGGTCGGCGTGGTGGAGGACCTGCTCGTGGACCGGGCCTTCATCGAGTCGCGGGCCACGAGTGCTGCCGAGCTCTGCACCGTCGCCGACCTCGCCTCGCCGGCGCCCCACTTCGTGGCCAACGCGCTGGCGGCGGCGGCGTTGGCGCGAGCGCACGGAGTCAGCCAGCAGGCCGTACGCGACGGGCTGCGCTCGTTCCGACCGGACGGGCACCGCATCGCCGAGGTGGCCCTCGCCGACGGCGTCCGGTGGGTCGACGACTCCAAGGCCACGAACCCGCACGCGGCCCAGTCCTCCCTGCTCGCCTTCGACCCCGTGGTGTGGGTGGCGGGGGGCCTCGCCAAGGGCGCGCGCTTCGACGACCTGGTGAAGGCTGTGCGCGACCGGCTGCACGGGGTCGTCCTGCTGGGCCGCGACCGCGCCGTCATCGCCGACGCTCTTTCGCGACACGCGCCTGATGTGCCCGTCATCGTCATCGAGGACGGCGAGACTGGTGACCCCATGGAGCGGGTCGTCGAGGCGGCGGCCGGGCTCGCCGAAGCCGGCGACACCGTGCTGCTCGCCCCGGGATGCGCCTCGATGGACATGTTCGACAACTACGGCGCCCGTGGAGACGCGTTCGCCGCAGCGGTTCGTCGCCGGATCGCTGGAGCCACCTGACACACCACCGAGCGAGGGAGCGAGCCGGATGACCACCGCCACCCCTCAGCAGGCGCAACCGCGTCGCTCGTGGGGGAGCGGGGCGCTCGACGCCGTCCGCGCGACCGGACGGGGCGTCACCTCACTCTCGCGTTCTGCCCGTGAGGCCCTCGACCGGCCCCTGGCGAGCTACTACCTCCTGCTCGGTGCCTCCGCGCTCCTGCTGACCATCGGCGTGATCATGGTCGCGAGCGCCTCGAGCGTGCGGGCCTACGTCTACCTCGACGACTCCTACGCCATCGTCAAGCGCCAGCTGATGTGGGTGGCCATCGGCCTGCCCACCGCCTGGGTGGCCTCGCGGCTCCCGGTGCGCCACCTGCGCCGCCTGGCCTACCCCGGGTTCTTCGTGGCGCTCGGCCTGCTCATGCTGGTGGCCCGCTTCGGTGTCGCCATCAACGGCAACAAGAACTGGCTCGCGCTGGGACCGATCTCGATCCAGCCAGCCGAGATCGCGAAGCTCGCGGTCATCTTGTGGGCCGCCAACATCTACGCCCACAAGGAGCGCCGCCTGCGCGAGCTCCACCACCTGCTCGTGCCCGTGGTGCCCGGGATGCTGTTGGTCATCGGCCTGGTGCTCGTCGGACGCGACCTCGGCACCGCCCTCGTGCTGGCCGCCATCATGCTGGGCATGCTGTGGGTGGTGGGGGCGCCCCTGCGCCTGTTCGGGCTCACGTTGTCGATCCTCGGCGCGGCGGCGATGTTCATGGCCACGATCGACCCCGAGCGACTCGCCCGGATCACGCACTTCTCCGACCCGTTCAAGGACTACCTCAACACCGGCTGGCAGCCCGCACACGGCCTGTTCGCCCTCTCCACGGGCGGCTGGCTCGGCCAGGGCATCGGCGCGTCCACGCAGAAGTGGGGTGACCTGCCCGAGGCCCACACCGACTACATCTTCGCGGTGCTCGGCGAGGAGCTCGGACTGGTCGGCACGCTGCTCGTGGTGGTGCTCTTCTTCACCATCGCCTTCGCCGCGATCCGGGTCGCCAGCCGCACCCAGGACCCGTTCGTGCGCTACGCCACCTTCGGCATCGTCGTGTGGCTCCTGGGCCAGATGATGATCAACGTCGGGATGGTGCTGGCGGTCCTCCCGGTCATCGGCATCCCGCTCCCGCTGGTCTCCTACGGCGGGTCGGCGCTGCTGCCCTCGCTGGTCGCGCTCGGCATCGTGATCGGGTTCGCCCGGCGCGAACCCGACGCGGCGGCCGCGCTGGCGCAGCGTCGCCGCCACCGCTCCGCCGGGCTGTCGGCTTCTGCTCCTCGATAGGTTGTCGTTGATGCGCGCTCTTCTCGCCGGCGGTGGCACCGCCGGCCACACCTCGCCCCTGATCGCCACGGCCGACGCCCTGCGACGGATCGACCCCACGGTCGAGATCACGTGCCTCGGCACCCCCCGCGGGCTGGAGACCCGGGTCGTGCCCGAGGCCGGGTACCCCCTCGAGCTGATCCCGCCGGTGCCGCTGCCGCGCAAGCCGTCCGCCGACCTGCTCCGTGTGCCGACGAGGCTGCGAGAGGCCGTACGCGCGACCCTCGAGGTGTTCGACCGGGTCCGCCCCGACGTCGTGGTGGGTTACGGCGGCTACGTCTCCATGCCGGCCTACCTCGCCGCTCGCCGTCGGGGGGTGCCCCTGGTCGTCCACGAGCAGAACGCCCTGCCCGGCCTGGCCAACAAGGTCGGCGCGCGGATCGCGCAGCGGGTCGCGGTGAGCTTCCCCGGCACCCCGCTGCCGCGCGCCGAGTTCGTCGGCCTGCCGATCCGCACCCTGGTGTCGCGACTCGACCGGGGCGCGACGCGTGCTCGGGCCCGTGAGTTCTTCGGGCTCGACCCCGAGCGGCCGACGCTGCTCGTGACCGGTGGCTCCCAGGGTGCGCGCCACCTCAACGAGACGGTCGCGGCCAGCGCCGAGGCGCTCGCCGCCGCTGGGGTGCAGGTCCTGCACGTCGTGGGGCCCCAGGGCAGCGCCTCCCCGGCCCACACCGGCGTGCCGTACGTCATCGAGCCCTTCGTCACCCGGATGGACCTCGCCTACGCCGCTGCCGACCTCGTCGTGTGCCGCGCGGGTGCCTCCAGCGTCACCGAGGCGGCCGCGGTCGGGCTGCCGGCGATCTTCGTCCCCCTTCCCATCGGCAACGGCGAGCAGGCGCACAACGCCCGTCCCGTGGTGGACGCGGGAGGCGCGCTGCTCGTGGACAACGCCGCGCTCACACCCGAGTGGGTGCGCGCCACCGTGCCCGGACTGATCACCGATGCCGGTCGGCTCGCGGAGATGGGCGCTGCGGCCTCGAACCTGGTGCCCCGCGACGCCGACGAGAGGCTGGCGCGCATCGTCCTGGAGACGGCCCGGTGAGGATCCCGGTCCCCGACACCATTCCTGCTGCTGCCGACCTGGGCCACGTCCACTTCGTCGGGATCGGCGGAGCCGGGCTGTCCGCGATCGCCAGGATCATGGCGGCTCGCGGCCTGTCGGTGTCGGGCAGCGACGACAATGACACCCCCTTCCTGCCCGCCCTGCGCGAGCTGGGCGTGACCTGCCACCTCGGCTACGACGCCACCCACGTCGCCGGGGCCGACACGGTGGTGGTGACCACCGCCGCCCGGGAGGACAACCCCGAGGTCCTGCAGGCCCGCCGCCTCGGCCTGCGCATGCTGCCCCGGTCCGCCGGGCTGGCCTCGGTCATGGCCGGCTCGCGAGTCCTGGCCGTGGCGGGCACGCACGGCAAGACCACGACCACGGGGCTGCTCGCCTCCGCGCTGCTGGCGGCCGGTGTCGATCCGTCGTACGCCGTGGGAGGCGTCCTGACGGCGACGGGCCGCAACGCCGACGCCGGCTCCGACGACCTCTTCGTCGCCGAGGCCGACGAGAGCGACGGCGCCTTCCTGGTCTACCGGCCTCATGCGGCCATCGTGACCAACGTGGAGGCCGACCACCTCGACAACTGGGGCACCGAGGAGGCCTACCACGCTGCGTTCACCGAGTTCGTCGCCACGATCGACCCCGCCGGGTTCCTGGTGTGCGTGGGCGACGATCCCGGCGCCCGGGCGCTGGGTGAGGCGGCGCGCCTCGAAGGCCGCACGGTGGTGATGGTGGGGGAGGGCGAGGGCAGCGACCTGCGCGCGGTCGACGTGGTGCTCGAGGGCACGACCTCGAGGTGCCGGGTGGTCCGGGGCGCCGATGACCTCGGTGAGCTCCGGCTGCAGGTGCCCGGTCGCCACTACCTGATCGACGCCTTGGCGGCCCTGGCGATGGGGCTCCAGCTGGGGTTCTCCGTCGACGCCCTCACGACCGGCCTCGCCGGCTTCACGGGCACCGGCCGGCGGATGGAGCTCAAGGGCGAGCAGGGCGGGGTGCGGGTCTACGACTCCTACGCCCATCACCCCGTCGAGATCGCCGGCGACCTGCAGGCGGCCCGCGCGATCGCCGGCGACGGACGGGTGGTGGTCGCCTTCCAGCCGCACCTGGTCTCGCGCACGCGGATCTTCGGCGAGCAGATGGGCGTTGCCCTGGGAGCAGCCGACGAGGTCGTGGTGCTCGACGTGTACGTCGCGCGTGAGGACCCTGACCCGGCGGTGACCGGGCGCCTGGTCGCCGACGCCGTTCCCCTGCCGGCGGGGTCGGTGGCCTTCGTGCCCGACCTGGCCGATGCAGCGGCGGCGCTGGTCGCTCGGGCCCGCCCCGGTGACCTCGTGATCACCCTGGGGGCCGGAGACGTGACCTCCGTGGGCCCGCGGGTGCTCGACCTGCTCGGCAGGGTGTGACCGGTGGTGCGGGACGAGGACGCGGTCGACGCCCCGGAGGACCGGGCCAGCCTGCGGACCCGGCGACGCTTCGCGCGTCGCCAGTGGGCACGCCGGTGGCTCTCGTGGCGCTACTTCGTCGCCCTCCTGCTGCTGGTCGCGGGACTCGGCACGGCGGTGTGGCTGGTCCTCTACTCCACGACGCTGCAGGTGCAGCAGGTCGAGGTGACGGGCAACGAGCTGCTCAGCGACGGCGAGGTGCGTGAGGTGGCCGGTGTGCCGCTCGGGGAGCAGCTCGCCCTCGTCGACCTCGAGAGCGCGGCGGCGCGTCTCACCAACGTCCTGCCGCAGGTGCGCACGGTCGACGTCGTGCGCAACTGGCCCGACACGGTGGAGATCCACGTCGAGGAGCGAGTCGCCGTGGCCGTGGTCGACTACGGCAGTGCCTTGTGGGCCCTCGACGCGGAGGGCGTGGAGTTCACCAAGCTCAAGCGGGTGCCGCCGCGGATGCCGCGCGTGAGGGTGAGGTCCACAGTCTCGGGCGACGCGCTGGCCGAGGCGGCTGCCGTGGTGTCAGCCCTGCCCGACGGCATCGCCTCACGGGTCGCGCACGTGGAGGTCGAGTCGATCGACCGCATCACGCTGGTGCTCCGGGGTGGGCGGCAGGTGCTGTGGGGGAGCGCGGAGGAGTCGGACCAGAAGGCCCGGGTGCTCGAGGTGCTGCTCGATGAGAAGGGCCAGGTCTTCGACGTCTCGGTGCCCGGCAGCCCGACATCACGCTGATTTTTCGCGACGCGCCGAGGGCACCTCCCGAAATGGTCGCCGCACTCTGCCTACTGTCATGCGCAACGCGAGGTTGACATAACTATAACCCTCAGGTTCACGGTTAGGGTTCGTCGCCCCCGGTGAAGCCCGAGGAAGTCAGCAATCGCCCCGCACACCCGACATCCCACACACGAGAGGCCCCGGAGCCGTGGCTGCAGCACAGAACTACCTGGCGATCATCAAGGTCGTGGGCATTGGCGGAGGCGGTGTCAACGCCGTCAACCGCATGATCGACGTCGGCCTCAAGGGCGTCGAGTTCATCGCGATCAACACCGATGCCCAGGCACTCCTCATGAGCGACGCCGACGTGAAGCTCGACATCGGCCGTGAGCTCACGCGCGGTCTCGGCGCCGGCGCCAA
>JAJPEO010000043.1 GCA_021166815.1 Nocardioides sp. | reverse complement strand
TCGCCCTCCCCGTCGAGCTCGAGGACGACGCGGTCGAAGTCGTCGTGCCGGCCGGCCCGTACGTCGACCAGGCCGAGCATCCCGCCCGCTCCCATCGGGTCGCCTTCGGCCGGGGCCAGGGTCCACGCCGGGAGGTCGGCCTCGTCGGCCTCGTCGACGGGGCTGGTCTGGGTGGGCTCATCGGTCGGCGCCTGGGCCGGCTCGGTCGTGGCGCCGGGGTCGCTCGCGCTCGAGACGGGGCTCGGGTCCTCGGTCCCGCAGGACGTTGCCGCCGTCACCAGTGCGAGGCAGAGCAGTGGAGCCGCCCAGTGGTGGGTACGCATGTCGTGCCTCCCGGTCTCGTGCGTGGCGCCTGGTGGCGCCTGTCGGTGGGACGTGCGCCGCGGTGGGAAGGTTGCCCGGCAGGAACGTCCCCGACTTGGGGGATGGTATTCGAACACCTGTTCGAGGGAGAATTGGGGGCATGGCCACCGCTCCCCATCCGATGCTCCTGGACCCCTCCCGGGTCGAGGAGCTGTCCTCGGGTGAGGTGCTGTCCGCAGTCGCGGCGTCGCGGGCGCGGGAGCGCGCCGAGGCCGCCCACCAGCTGGTGCTCGCCCTGTGTCTGGGCCGACCAGCACCCCGCGCTCGAGCCCGGCGAGGAGGCCTCGATCGTGGTCCGCGGCCCGGACGGTGGTGGGGTGCACCTGCCGATCTCTGGTGCCGGGTGCCCGCTGGTCAGTGAGTACGCGGTCGCTGAGCTCGGCGCGGTGCTGGGGGAGTCCACGGCGTCGGCCAAACGACTTGTCGGGCACGCCCTGGAGCTGCGCCACCGCCTCCCCCGGCTGTGGGCCCAGACCCTTGCCGGGCGGGTCCCCGCGTGGCGGGCCCGGCTCGTGGCCGCGGAGACGATCTCGCGTGACCTCACCGTCGAGGCCGCTGCGTGGGTGGACGCCCAGGTCGCCGCGGTCGCCGGGCGGGTCGGTTCTGCCGCGGTGGAGCGGCTGGTGGACGAGGCCGCCACGCGCCACGGCCTCCCGGACCGTCCCCTTGCAGATCCCATGCTGTTGCGGGTCGACCTGGACGACACCGGCCTGGAGCCCGGCACCATGACCATGTCGGCAACCTTGTCGACTGCCGATGCGCTCGATCTGGACCACGCCCTCACCCAGGGTGCGAAGGAGCTCAAGGCTCTCGGTTCGGAGGACGACCTCGACACCCGCCGCGCCCACGCCCTGGGCCACCTCGCGCGACACCAGACCGCGCTGGCGTTGTTCCGTGACGAGCACCCCGACACCGCCCATAGCCAGCCCAGCCAGCCCGACCCGGACGTGAAGCTGCCTGCTGCGCGGGAGCTGGTGCTGAACATGCACTTTGACGCAGCCATGAGCCCGGCCGCCGGGACAGACAACGAGGCGACGCTGCAGGTCGACCGGCTCGGAAGGCTCGAGAAGGGCCACCGCCTCGCGCTCCTCGAGCACGTGCAGGCCTGGTGCGGCGACTCCCACACCAAGGTCAGCATCCGGCCGGTCATCGACCTCAACACCCAGCTGACCGCGCCCGGGTACGCGATCCCCGACCGGATCCGCGACCACGTGATCACCCGGGACCGGACGTGTCGGTTCCCCTGGTGCACCCAGCCCGCGAGGCGCTGCGACCTCGACCACGTCGTCCCCTACGACCATCAAGCCGAGGCAGAAGGCAGGCCCCAGCCCGGCCCGACCTCGGCAGCCAACTTGATCCCGCTCTGCCGGCGCCACCACCGCCTCAAGACCCACACCGGCTGGCGAGTGGCGATGCCCGAACCCGGCCGAGTGACCTGGACCAGCCCCCACGGCCACCAGTTCCAGGTCGACCAGCACGGCACCACCGCCCACCCGAGCACCCAGACGCAGGCGAGCGGCCCGCCCCGAGATTGACCCCGCCCCACACCCCGCCACCCACCAGGAGACGGGGCCACAGGCACGCCCGCAGTCGACGCGCTGTCCGGCCGGCGTCGCCCCGAGGCCGCACGGCCGCTGCGCCACCGCGACGACAAGTCCCCCGGCGAGGCGGACACCCTCGAGGACGTTGTCCACCTCACATGACCGTAGACTGCGCCGCATGAGCGCTAGCCCCCCGCCGGAGGTCCCGCGGGACCGGCGCAGCTCCAACGCTGCAGCGCGCCGGCGACTGCGCGAGCAGGAGATCATCGACGCCACCCGACGCCTCTTCGACGAGCGAGGGGTCCGCGACGCCCAGATCGAGGACATCGCCAACGCGGTGGGCATCAACCGCGCCATCGTCTACCGCCACTTCACCGGCAAGGAGGAGCTTTTCGCCCTCACCCTGGTGCAGTACCTCGACGAGCTGCGCGAGCTCCTCGTCGCCGCGGCCCAGGAGGAGGGCTCGCCGCAGGCCCGGCTCCGCGGGATCGTCGAGGCCTTCGTGGACTACGGGCTCGACCACCCGGCCTTCGTCGACTGCGCGCAGGCGATCATGCGGCGCCAGGGCCACGACCTGCTCACCGAGGTGAGCGAGAGCGCGATGTTCCGGCTCGGGCGGGCCATGACCGGCTGCCTGGTGGTGCTGACCCAGGTGATCCAGCAGGGCGTGGAGTCCGGGGAGTTCCAGGTCGAGGACCCCAACCTCCTCGCCAACATGCTCTACGCCAGTGGCCTCGGCACCCTCCAGCTGGGCCGCGTGGGCATCCTCGTCTCCGAGACCGCACCCGGCATCCCGGGCATCAGCCGCATCACCGCCGAGCAGGTGCGGGAGCACGTGGTCATGTCGGCGCTGGGCAACGCGATGGGCATCGGCCGACTCCCTGCCTGACCGGCCGACGAGCCGCGTTCAGCGCGACAGGTGCCGCGCCCGGGCGAAGCAGAACAGCCCGTAGCACCCGATGCCGAGGCCGATCCCGACGAGCAGCCACGGCCCGAACGGGTACTCCAGGATCGTCTGAAGCGCCTGGTCGAGACCGCCGGACTCCTTGGCCCGGTGGGTGACGGCCGCATAGACGAACAGGCCGCCGACGACGACGATCGCCAGCCCCTTCGCGATGTAGCCCACCTTGCCGATCAGCACGTACGCCGAGCCGGACTCACCGCTGCGCCCCTCGGCGTCGAGGTTCTCGGCGAACTTCTCCGTCCAGCCGCGGACCACGAGGGCGACCCCGTAGCCGGCGATGGCCAGGCCGACGGCGCCGACGATCCACGGCCCACCGGGGAGGCCCATGACCTTCGCCGTCGCGGAGTCGGTGCCGCCCTTGGATCCGTCGCCGAAGAGGACCTTCAGCGCGCTCCAGCCCAGGGCGCCGTAGATGACGGCCTTGCCCAACGACACGAGACGCTTGCGCCAGCGTTCGGCGCCCTCCTCCGCCTCGCGGTGCCCGAAGCCGAACTCCAGCAGGCGCCACACCACCAGCAGGAACATGCCGACGGCGACGCCCCAGACGATCACCTCGCCCAGGGGCTGCTCGGCCAGGGCATGGAGGGCGCCGGAGTTGGATGCCTCCTCGGAGTGGTCGCCGAAGGCCAGCTGGACGGCGAGCCAGCCCACGATGAGGTGCACGATGCCGTACGCGATCAGGCCGATCCTGACCGCGTGGTCGAGCCAGTCGCTGCGATGTGCGCGTCCAGCAGCCTCCGCGGCGTGGTCAGTGGCGTTCATGGCCTCAACCTAGGGCGCGGAGCGCCGAAGTGCACTCACCCTTGCGGGTTCGTCACCAGGCTGGCGCGATCGCGCTGGATCGCGCCGAGGAGACCGTTGACGAACGTGGGCGAGTCGTCGGTGGACAGCTCCTGGACGAGGTGCACGGCCTCACTGACCGCGACCTCGCCCGGCACGTCCGTGTCACCCCACAGGATCTCGAAGACACCGATGCGCAGCACGTTGCGGTCGACGGCCGGCATCCGCGCCAGCGTCCACTCGTTGCTGTACTGGTCGAGCACCTCGTCGATGCGCTCGAGGTGCTCGACGACGCCTCGCACGAGGGTCTCGGTGAAGGGGTTGGTCGGCCCCTCCCCCGCTGCCACGGCGCGGTCAAGCGCCTCGCCGGGGCTCTCGGACCTCAGCTCAGAGGCGAACAGGATGTCCAGCGCGCGCTTGCGCGCCTTCGTTCGGGCAGCCACGTCGCGCGGGTCAGCCCTTGACGCGGCCGAGGTACGAAGAGTCGCGGGTGTCGACCTTCACCTTCTCGCCGGTGGTGATGAAGAGCGGCACCTGGATCTGGTGGCCGGTCTCCAGGGTGGCGGGCTTGGTGCCACCGGTCGAGCGGTCGCCCTGCAGGCCCGGCTCGGTCTCGGCGATCAGCAGCTCGACGGAGGCGGGGAGCTCGATGAAGAGCACCCGACCCTCGTTGGTGGCGACGATGGCGTCCTGGTTCTCCAGCATGAAGTTCTTCGCGTCGCCCACGATCTCGGGCGCGACCTCGATCTGGTCGTAGGTGCTGGTGTCCATGAAGACGTAGTTGGTGCCGTCGTTGTAGAGGTACTGCATCGTGCGCCGGTCGACGTTGGCCGTCTCGACCTTGGTGCCGGCGTTGAAGGTCTTGTCGACGGTCTTGCCCGACTCGACGTTCTTGAGCTTGGTGCGCACGAAGGCGGGGCCCTTGCCCGGCTTGACGTGCTGGAACTCCACGACGGACCAGAGCTGACCCTCGATGTTGAGGACCATGCCGTTCTTGAGGTCGTTGGTGCTAGCCATGCGCTCGTGCTCTGCCTTCTCGTCGTCGGGGTCGTACGCCAGCCCTGCGGGCCGACGTTCGATTCTAGGGGGTGTCGGGCGGCTGGTCCGAACCCACGCCCCCTAGGGTCGCAGAATGAGCGAGTCGCAGTGGACGTACGTCGTCACCGACATCGAGGTCGACGGCCCCCACCCCGGCCCCCACTCCATGAGGTCCTTCGCCAGCGTCGCCGTCTCCGCGGACGGGACCGAGCACGGCCGCTTCGAGGCCGTGCTCGAGCCGTTGCCCGGCAGCCAGCCGAGCCCGCCGACCTACGCCTGGTTCCAGACGCAGCCCGAGGCGTGGGCGGCGTGCACGACCGACCCGGAGCCCGTGCCCGCGGTGATGGCCCGTTACACCTCGTGGCTGCAGTCCCTGCCGTCCCCACGGATCTTCGTCGCGAGCCCGCTGGGCTTCGACGGCACCTGGATCGACCACTACCTCCGCCGCTTCACCGCCTACGGCCTGGCGCAGGGGCCGTACGAGTCCGACCGCGTGTTCCACAGCGCCGGGATGTGCCTGTCGTCCTACGCCTCGGCCGTTCTCGGCATCGAGCCCGGCGACTTCCGCTCGAGCGACATCGACCCGGCCCTGCTCGGCTACGTCCCGCACACCCACCGCGCGATCGACGACGCCCTGGGCTACGCCCACCTGCTGGTCGACCTGCTCGGTCGCGAGAGGTCAGCGTGAGGCGATGAGCTCCAGCGCCTGGCGGTAGCCGTCGGCACCCTGGCCCACGATCGAGGCGATGGCGTGGGGCTCGACCAGGGACGTGTGGCGCCACGTCTCATCGCGTTCGCGCGGGTTGGAGAGGTGCACCTCGACCAGCGGCGCCTCGAGCTGGGCGCAGGCGTCGTACACCGCGTAGGAGTAGTGCGTCCATGCGCCGGCGTTGAGCACCACCGGGACGCCGTCGTCGGCAGCCTCGTTGAGCCAGTCGACCATCACGCCCTCGTGGTTGGTCTGGCGCACCACGACGTGCAGGCCCAGCGCCCTGCCCCACTCGACGCAGAAGTTGGCCAGCTCGGCGTGCGAGGTCTGGCCGTAGATCTCCGGCTGGCGCCGCCCCAGGCGCCCCAGGTTGGGACCGTTCAGGACCAGGACCTTCTTCATGGACTCACTCCCCCGTGATGGCTGCGTGGGCGGCTCGCAGGTCGTCCTCGGACGGGCCTGCGAGGATCCGCGGTGCCGCGATGTCGTCGATGACCACGAACCGTAGCTGGGAACCCCGCGACTTCTTGTCGATCTTCATCGCGTCGTGGAGGTCCTCGAAGGTGGCTCCGGAGTACGTGACCGGCAGGCCCACCCGCTGGAGGGCCGCCCGGTGGCGCGCCACGACGCTGGGTGCGAGGGTCCCGGCGCGAGCGGAGAGCTCGGCCACGTAGACACAGCCGATCGCGACCGCCTCGCCGTGGCGCACGCTGTAGTCGCTGGTGCGCTCGATGGCGTGGGCGAGGGTGTGGCCGTAGTTGAGCACCTCTCGACCCGGGTGGCCGTCGACGCCGCCGGTCTCCTTGAGGTCGGCCACCACCACGTCGATCTTGACCCGGATCGCGCGCTCGACGAGCTCGCGCAGCACCGGGGAGTCGGCGTCGAGGGAGTCCGGGTCCGTGGACTCCACCAGGTCGAGGATGACCGGGTCGGCGATGAAGCCGCACTTGACCACCTCGCCGAGGCCCGACACGAGCTCGGCCCGAGGGAGCGTACGCAGCAGGTCGAGGTCGCACAGGACGCCCGCGGGCTCGTGGAACGAGCCCACCAGGTTCTTGCCGGCGCCGGTGTTGATGCCGGTCTTGCCGCCGACGGCGGCGTCGACCATCCCGAGGACGGTGGTGGGCACGTGGACCACACGTACGCCACGCAACCACGTCGCCGCGACGAACCCACCGAGGTCGGTGGTGGCGCCGCCACCCACGGTGACCACGGCGTCGGAGCGGGTGAACCCGGCCTCGCCGAGGGCCTCCCAGCAGTCTGCCGCGACCGGGGCGGTCTTGGCGCGCTCACCGTCCGGCAGGCCCAGGGCGAGGACCTCGTAGTGCTGGACGAGGACGTCGACGAGGGGGTCGGCCAGCGCCCCCAGCTCGCCGGCGTAGAGCAGCGCCACGCGTTCGACGCCGGGGCCGAGGATGCCGGGAAGGCGATCGGCCAGGCCGTGGCCGACCACCACGCCGTAGGGCGAGGCGCCGCCCACGTGCAGGACCGTGTCGGGGACTGTCGCGTCGCTCATGCCAGCACCTCCAGGATCTCGGCCGCGACCTCCTCGGCCGTGCGGCCGTCGGTGTCGACCACGAGGGTGGCCACGGACTCGTAGACCGGGGTGCGCTCGTCGAGCAGCGCCTTGATGCGCGCACGGACGTTGCCGAGCAGCAGGGGGCGCCCCACGCCGAGGCCGACCCGCTTCACCGCCTCGGAGAGGCCCACGCGCAGGAACACCACGGGCATGCCGGCCAGCACGGCGCGAGTCTCCTCGCGCAGGACGGCGCCGCCACCCAGGGCCAGCACCCCCTGGTGACCGGCGACCGCGTCGGCGACCGCGCGGACCTCGAGCTCACGGAAGTGTTCCTCGCCAGAGTCGACGAAGATGTCGGAGATCGAGCGCCCCTCTGCGGCCTCGATGTCCTCGTCGGTGTCACGCACCGACAGGCCCCACGCCTCGCCGAGGATGCGGGCTACCGTCGACTTGCCGGCCCCCATCGGCCCGATCAGCACGACACGAGGAGTCACGAGAACCTCAGGTTGGCGAAGTAGGACTCGACGTTGCGGCGGGTCTCGGTCACCGAGTCGCCACCGAACTTCTCCACCACGGCGTCGGCCAGCACCAGCGCGACCATCGCCTCGGCCACGATGCCGGCGGCCGGCACGGCACAGACGTCCGAGCGCTGGTGGTGGGCCACCGCCTCCTCGCCCGTGGCCGTGTCGATCGTGCGCAGCGCGCGGGGCACCGTCGCGATCGGCTTCATGGCAGCGCGCACGCGGAGCGCCTCGCCGGTGCTCATGCCGCCCTCGGTGCCTCCGGCCCGGACCGAGGTGCGGCGGATGCCGTCCTCGGTCGACACGATCTCGTCGTGGGCCTGCGAGCCGGGGGTGTCGGCGAGCGCGAAGCCGTCGCCGACCTCGACGCCCTTGATGGCCTGGATGCCCATCAGGGCACCCGCCAGGCGCGCGTCGAGACGACGGTCCCAGTGCACGTGCGAGCCCAGGCCCGGCGGCAGCCCGTGGACCACGACCTCGACCACGCCACCGAGGGTGTCGCCGTCCTTGTGCGCCTGGTCGATGCGCGCGACCATCGCAGCGCTGGCGTCGGCGTCGAGGCAGCGGACCTCGTCGGCGTCGAGGCGCTCGACGTCGTCGGGCGCCGGCACCAGGCCGGCGGGGGCGTGGACGCCGCCGATGGACACCACGTGCGACACGATCCGGGCGCCGGTCGCCTGCTCGAGGAAGTGTGAGGCGACGCGGCCCAGCGCGACGCGCGCAGCGGTCTCGCGGGCGGAGGCGCGCTCGAGGATCGGGCGGGCGTCGTCGAAGTCGTACTTCTGCATGCCGACCAGGTCGGCGTGGCCGGGACGCGGACGCGTCAGGGGCGCGTTGCGGGCCAGGGCCGCGAGCTCGTCGGCGTCGACCGGGTCGGCCGACATGACCTTCTCCCACTTGGGCCACTCGGTGTTGCCCACCTCGATGGCCACCGGGCCGCCCTGCGACTCCCCGTGGCGGATGCCGCCGACGATGCGGACCTGGTCCTGCTCGAACTTCATCCGTGCGCCGCGGCCGTAGCCGAGCCGGCGCCGGGCGAGGGCGTCGGCGAGGTCGTCACTGGTGACACGGACATGGGCGGGGAGGCCTTCGAGGATCGCGACCAGCGAAGGGCCGTGGGACTCGCCCGCGGTGAGCCATCGGAGCATGGGCGTCAGTCTCCCACGCGTCGCTCAGTCCCCGGTCGTCGCCTTCGCCCCACGAGACCGGTTCAGGACCACAGCCGCGCTGCCAGCGCAGGCCCCCACACCAGCCCGACCAGGTCCCCGACCAGCATGAACGGGCCGTAGGGGAAGGGCTTGCGCAGCAGCGCCCGGTCGCGCCTGACCAGCGCGAGCACGACCCCGGGGAGCGCGAAGACCATGAAGCCGACCCAGACGCCGATCGCCACCGTCCCCCAGCCGACCCAGCCCAGGACCAGGCCGACGACGGCCGCCAGTCGCACGTCGCCGAAGCCCATGCCGGCCGAGTGGAGGAACCAGAGCACCCAGAAGAACGACCGCACGACCAGCATGGCCACCAGAGCGCGGACCAGAGCGGACGTGTCGCCGGTGGCCAGACCGACCGCCACCACGGCCACGATGGCCAGTGCCGTGGCCGGCAGGACGACCAGGCGCGGCAGCAGACGGGTGCGCCAGTCGACGACCGACAGCGCCACGCCCACGGGCACGAGCGGCACGAGCCACAGCAGCGACCAGTCCGGGCCCGTGGCCCAGCCCACGAGCGCCCCGGCGACCAGCGCGGCCAGCGCGCTGCGCCAGCCGAGACCGGGCAGCGCGGCGATGGCGGCGTACGGCTCCTTGGCCGGCTCCTCGACCGACTCCTCGGGCGCCTGTGCCGGCGGGGGCTCCGGCACCCGCCGGATCAGCGCAGGGACGCCGAGGCCTCCGAGCCCGGCCAGCACACCGGCCAGCAGCGCGGTCCAGGCGTCGTTCATGTTCCGGCCCTGTCCGCCAGGGCCCGCTCCCCCGCGACCCGCATCTGCGCGAGCGGGGCCGGGCGACCGGTGAACAGCTCGAACTGGATGGCCGCCTGGTGCACCAGGAGGTCGAGGCCGCCGACCAGCACGCGGTCGCCGACCGCGGCAGCGAGGGGCGTCGGCCACGGGTCGTAGAGCACCTCGAAGACGACCGGCGCGTTGAGGGTCCGGGCCACCAGGCCGGGGGCCTGGGCCGCGGCGGGGATGGTCGAGACCAGCACGTCGACGTCCCACTCCCGCCCCTCCCCGAGTGGCTCGACCCGGACGACCGGGGTCGACGGGTGGGCGGCGATGGCCTGCCTCGTCTCCTCGGCCCGCTCGGGGCTGCGCACCGCGATCGTCACCTCACGAGCACCCAGGTCGACCAGTGCCAGGCCCGTCGACGTGGCCGTCGCACCGCCACCCAGGACGACCGCGCTGGTGACCGCGCCGTCGAACCGCTCGCGGATGGCGGCCACGGCCCCCGGGAGGTCGGTGTTGTCCGCGTGCCACCCGTCGCTCCCGTGCACCAGCGTGTTGGCAGCGCCCGCCAGGCGTGCCCTCGGCGTCGTCGACGCCGCGAGCGCCATCGCCTCGCGCTTGAGCGGCATGGTCAGCGACAGGCCCCGCCACTGCGCGTCGAGCCCCTCGAGGAACCCTGCCAGCCCACCGGCCGGGACCCGGTGGGCGTCGTACGTCCAGTCGAGCCCCAGCGCGGCGTAGCCGGCCCGGTGGAGCACCGGCGAGAGCGAGTGGGCGATCGGGTCGCCCAGGACGGCGCAGCGTGGCATGGCGATCAGCAGCGGTCGCTGGTCTCGCAGTAGGCCTTGTCCTCGTTGCGGCCCTCGAGGAACCCGTCGTAGGTCTCGTAGAAGTTGGTCTGGCCCGTGGCCAGGTTGACCGTGACGTAGTAGTACCAGGGCCCGTCCGCGGGGTTGGCCGCCGCGTCGATGGCCTGGTCGCCGGGCGCCTCGATGGGCGTGGGCGGCAGGCCGGCGCGGATGCGGGTGTTGTAGGGCCCGTCGGTGTTGAGCTGCTCCTCGGTCATCTCCGTGGAGCCCGGCGCGAGGCCGAGCCCGTAGGCGACGGACGCGTCGATCTGCAGCCTGCCGTTGGTCCCGCCCTTGTCACCGGGGCCGTCGAGGCGGTTGTAGATCACGCGGGAGATCTTGTACATGTCGTCGCCGCGACCCTCCGCCTCGATCAGCGAGGCGATGATCATCAGCTCGGCCGGGGTCTTGCCCAGCTCGGCGGCCTTGTCCTCCAGCCCCGCCTCGTCGGCGGCCTGACGCCACCGGTCGACCATCGCCTTGAGGACGTCGACGGGCTTCATGCCCGGCCGGACCTCGTAGGTGGCGGGGAACAGGTAGCCCTCCGGGTTGCCGTTGGCGTAGTCGGGGAGCCCGAGCTTGTCGGTCTGCTTGAGCGCCCGGTTCCACTGCCGCGCGCTGAAGTCGGTGTTCTTGGCCAGCGTGGCGACGATGTCGGTCAGGCGCAGGCCCTCGGGGACCGTCACGCTCGCCTTGAGCTGGTTGGCCGGGTCGATGAGGACCTCGAGCGCGTCGGCCGCCTTCATCTCCTCCTGCAGGCCGTAGACGCCGACCTGGATGTTGGCCGCCTTCGGCTCTGCGGCCGCGGCGTCCAGGAACGCCTGCACGGACGCCGTGACGCCGTCGGCCTTGAGGTTGCGGCCGATCTGGGCCGTGGTGTCGCCCTCGTGGACCTCGAAGAGGACCTCGCCCGAGCCCGGGCCGGGGTAGTCCTCGGCGCCGGAGAACTGGTCGGAGACCCAGTCGACGCCCTTGGTCAGCGCGAACCAGAAGCCCCCGAGCAGGACGACCAGGGCCACGAGCACGGCCAGGCAGCCCTTGCCGCCTCGGCTCTTGCGTCGCCGGCCGCCGGGGTCGTACGACTCCTCGTACGACTCCTCGTGCAGCTCCTCGTCGCGCAGGAGGGGCTCGTGCTCGTGCTCACTCATCGGTCACCTCGTCGTCCGTTTCGGCATCCAGCACCACCAGCTCCCCCGGCGCCGACCCGCTGGCGCGTTCGGTGTCCAGCGCATTCTGCAGGATCAGCACCGCTGCGGCCTGGTCCACCACCGCGCGGCGCGAGGCGCCGCTGCGTCCCCTCTCGCGCAGCATGGACTCCGCCGACACCGTGGTCAGTCGCTCATCACACAACCTCACCGCCACC
>JAJPEO010000328.1 GCA_021166815.1 Nocardioides sp. | reverse complement strand
TCGCCCTCGGGCTGCTGCAGCATTCGCCACATCGCCTCGACGTAGTCGCCGGCGTAGCCCCAGTCACGGCGGGCGTCGAGGTTGCCCAGCGCCATCGACTCCTGCAGGCCCAGGTGGATGCGGGCGACCGCCTGGCTGATCTTGCGCGTGACGAACTCCGGGCCGCGACGCGGGGACTCGTGGTTGAACAGGATGCCGCTGCTGGCGTGCATGCCGTAGGACTCGCGGTAGTTGATCGTCATGTAGTGCCCGTAGACCTTGGACACGCCGTACGGCGAGCGCGGCCACAGCAGCGTCTCCTCGCGCTGCGGCACCTCGTGCACCTTGCCGAACATCTCGCTGCTCGAAGCCTGGTAGAAGCGGATGCTCGCCGGGTCGTCGCCCGCAGCCAGGCGGACGGCCTCGAGGATGTTGAGCACGCCCATGCCGGTGACGTCGCTGGTGACCAGGGCGTTCTCCCAGGAGTACGCCACGAAGCTGATCGCGCCGAGGTTGTAGACCTCGTCGGGCTGGCTGGCGTTGAGCGCGCGGATCAGGCTCGACAGGTCGGTCAGGTCGCCGTTGTGGAGCTTGACGTCGGGCACGAGGCGCTCGACCAGCTCGCGCCGCGGGTTGTTCTGGCCGCGGATGATGCCGTGGACGTCGTACCCCTTCTCGAGCAGCAGCTCGGCGAGGTAGAGGCCGTCCTGGCCGGTGATTCCGGTGATGAGTGCGGTGGGCATGCGGCGATTGTGTCAGGCGCCCCGACCCGTACGCTGGCGCGCATGAGGATCCTCGTCAGCGGAGGTGCGGGCTACATCGGCTCGCACACGGTCGTCCAGCTCGTCAACGCCGGTCACGACGTCGTCGTGGTCGACAACTTCTCCAACGCGCGGCCCTCGGTCATCGCCCGGGTGGAGGCGCTGACCGGCACCACCATCCCGGTGCACGCCTTCGACCTGTGCGACCACGACAAGACCGAGGCACTGTTCGCCGACGAGGACTTCGACGCGGTCATCCACTTCGCCGGGTACAAGGCCGTCGGCGAGAGCGTCGCCAAGCCGCTGGACTACTACGAGAACAACCTCGGCTCGACCTTCTCGCTGGTGCGCGCGATGCAGCGCCACGGCGTGGACAAGCTGGTCTTCTCCTCCAGCGCGACCGTCTACGGCACCGACCAGGCCGGCGCCACCGAGGACCGGGCGACCTTCGCCACGAACCCGTACGGCTGGACCAAGGTCATGCAGGAGCAGATCCTGCGCGACGTCGCGGTCGCCGACCCGAGCATGCGCATCGCGCTGCTGCGCTACTTCAACCCCGTCGGCGCCCACGAGTCCGGCACGATCGGCGAGGACCCCTCGGGCGTCCCCAACAACCTCATGCCGTTCATCGCCCAGGTGGCGGTCGGCAAGCGCGACAAGCTCTCGGTCTTCGGCGACGACTACGACACCCCCGACGGCACCGGCGTGCGCGACTACATCCACGTCGAGGACCTCGCCGCCGGCCACATCGCCGCCGTCGAGAAGCTCGCCACCACCGACGAGCCGGTCAGCGTGTGGAATCTTGGCTCGGGCCGCGGGACGTCGGTCCTCGAGCTCCTGCACGCCTTCGAGAAGGCCGTGGGTCGCGAGCTGCCGTACGAGGTCGTCGAGCGCCGCCCCGGCGACGTCGCGGCGTCGTACGCCGACCCGGCCAAGGCCAACGCCGAGCTCGGCTGGTCGACGCAGAAGTCCGTCGAGGAGATGTGCGCCGACACGTGGCGCTGGCAGTCGCAGAACCCGCAGGGCTACCCCGCCTGAGGTTGCTGGCATCCCGACCAGGTCGGCAGTTCGACCCGGTGGCGGTGGTGCTGAGCGCCGCAGTGACCCGGAAGGCAACGAACTGCCGACCTGATCAGGCGCCTGTGGATGGCCCCGGCGGGGTCGGCGCCATCGCTGGCACGCTGCTCGCGTGCACGGGAGTGAGCTGGACGTGGTGGAGGTCCTGCAGAGGACGGGCGGTGTCGCGACCTTCGGCGAGCTGCGGGGCCTGGTGACCCATCACCAGCTCCGCGTCGCCGTCGCGCAGGGGCGCATCCACAAGCCCGGCTTCAACCGGTACGCGTTGGTCGACCTGCCGGCCCACCGGCGGGCGGCTGCCAAGGCGGGTGGCGTGCTGTCGCACCTCAGTGCGGCCGAGCACTACGGGTGGAAGGTGAAGTTCTCACCCACCAAGCCCTGCATCACTGTGCCGCGCACGGCGCGCAAGCCGGTGGGTGTCCACGAGCTCCACTGGGCCGACCTGAGCGACAAGGAGATGCACCGGCACGTCACCAGTCGGACGCGGACGGTGATCGACTGCGCCCGTGCCTACGACTTCGACGTCGCCCTGTGCGTCGCCGACTCCGCCTTGCGGGAAGGCGTGATCGACCAGGACGACCTGCTGCTCGCCGCCACACGCAGCCCGCGCACCGGACGCCGGCGGGCGCTCGCCGTCGCCGAGGCGGCCTCGGCCCAGCACGCCAACCCGTTCGAGTCCTGCCTGGCCGCGATCCTGCGGTTGGTGCCCGGGCTGCACGTCGTGGCCCAAGGTCAGGTCGAGGGGGTGGGCCGGGTGGACTTCCTCGACGTGCGGCTGGGCCTGGTGGTCGAGGCGGAGTCGTTGGAGTTCCACGGGACCCGTACCGCGCTGGAGCGCGACGTGAAGCGCTACACGTCCTGTGCCCGGCTGGGACTGGTCGTGGTGCGCTTCACCTGGGGCCAGGTGATGTTCGACGCGAGCGGGGTGGCCGAGGCGATGGCCGACGTCGTGGGATGGCGGACCATGCAGGCAGTTGGTGGCCACGGGCTCGCTGCGTGAGTGTCGCCGTGGTCGCTCTTTCGCCGAACTGCCGACGTGGTCGGGCTCAGCGGACCTCGAGGGCCCGCAGCGCGTTGAGCACGACCCGCAGGTGCGGGATCTCGTGGACGCGCAGCAGGTGGGTGCCGCCCAGGGCGGCGAAGACGGCGTAGAAGCCCTCGGCCTTGCGGAACTCGTCGCCGAAGAGGTCGTAGGTGTGCGGCACCACGTTGCACACCGGGACGCCCAGCGGGCGCAGCCGGAAGGTCTGGGTGAGCACGC
>JAJPEO010000307.1 GCA_021166815.1 Nocardioides sp. | reverse complement strand
CGCCGCGCGGCGCGGTCGGCGGGCCGTCCGGCGCCGCCGACGCTGCCCGCCGTGCCGGGGCCGACGAGGGTCACCAGCGTGAGGGCGGGCACCGAGGCGGGCGAGCCGGTGTGGGTGGCCTGGGAGGGAGCGGGTACGGCCCCGGTCGCGAGTGCGAGCGCCACGGCGCCGCCGAGGAGCCAGCGGGCTCGGCTCGGGCGACGGGGTGTCGTACGCACGGGGTCTCCTGACGGCGTGAAGGGTGGGACTGGTGGGGCACGAGAGCCCTCACCGACGCGAAGCGGACGTCCATCGTGGCAGGTGGGCGCGGGGAAGATCAAAGTTCGCGGGAACCGGCGGATACTGGGTGGTTGCCCGTCAGGGCGCCCGCCTATCCTGTGCGGGGCCGCCGAGGGGCGGTCGACGCGACTCAGAGTGGAGTGGACCGTGCCCAGTGGCAAGGTGAAGTGGTTCGACCCGGAGAAGGGTTTCGGCTTCCTGTCCCAGCAGGGTGGACCAGACGTCTATGTCCACGCCGACGCGCTCCCCGCGGGCGTCACCACGCTCAAGCCGGGGACCCGGGTCGAGTTCGGCATCGCCCAGGGCCGACGCGGCGACCAGGCGCTGCAGGTGCGCGTCCTGAAGGCCCCCGCCTCGGTCGCGCGCAACCAGCGCCACAGCCAGCGCAAGGACCCCGAGGCGATGGTCACCATCGTCGAGGACGTCATCAACCTGCTCGACGGCATCGGTGAGGGCTACCGCCGGGGACGCCACCCGGAGCCCCGCACCGCCCGTCCGACCGCGAAGCTGCTGCGCGCTCTCGCCGACGAGCTCGAGGGCTGACCGGGCTCGACCGCTGAGCCCGGGCGACGTGGTCACGACGCGACGGCGACCCTCCGCGGCGAGGTCAGCAGCACGAAGGCGACCCACACCGCCAGCGCGCCGCAGGCGATGCCGAGCCCCAGGCGCGGCATGAGCGGCAGCGCGATGCCGACGAAGCCACCGATCACCCACGACAGCTGAAGCGTGGTGTCCGAACGGGCGAACGCGCTCGCCTGGATCCGCTCGGGCACGTCGCGCTGGATCGTCGAGTCGAGCGAGAGCTTGGCCAGCGCCTGCGCCAGGCCCGCCGTCAGGCCCAGCAGGACCAGCGTGACCACGCCGTAGAAGAGCGCGGCGAGCAGCGTGACCACGGCGTCCGCGACGAGCGCGAGCACGACCGCCACCGCCGGGTTGATGCGCCGGCTCAGCGACCCGATCGCGATGCCGAGGGCGTTGCCCACGCCCGCAGCGCCGATGACCAGCCCCAGGAGCACCTCGGGGCGCCAGTCCCCGACGGGGTTCTCGCGCAGCAGGAACGCCATGAACATGGTGAGGAACCCCGACAGCCAGCGCGGACCGCAGTTGGCACGCAGGGCGAACGCGACGGCGGCCGGGATGCGCGCCCGAGGACGCCGGCCGGGCTCGGCCGCCGGCACCGACGGCCCGGGCATCAGGACCAGGGTGCCCTCGTCGGCGCTGGAGTCGACCGCGGCCGGGAGCAGGATGGCCAGCACCGTGGCCACGACGAACAGGACGAAGCCGTAGCGCAGCGACCACTCGGGCCCGACCATCGAGGCGAGGCCCGCGATCGGGGCCGACACGGCCGCGCCCACGATGCCGGCGAGCGAGACCCGGGCGTTGCCCTTGACCAGGGTGAGCCCCGAGGGCAGCAGGCGCGGGACCGCGGCCGCGCGGGTCACGGCGTACGCCTTCGACGCGACCAGGCACCCCAGCGCCGCGGGGAAGAGCCACCGCGACTCCGTGACCACGGCGGTGCCCAGCACCCAGCACAGGAACGCGCGCGTCGCCATCGTCGACCCGATGGCCCACCGCCGGCCGTGGCTGAACCTGTCGAGGAACGGCCCGATCAGCGGCGCGACGATCGCGAACGGGAGCATCGTCAGGCCCAGGAACAGCGCGACCTGTCCGCGGGCCTCCCCGGTCGGGACCTGGAAGAAGAGAGTGCCGGCCAGCGAGATGGCGACCGCGGCGTCACCGGCGGCGTTGAAGGCGTGCAGCTCGATCAGGCGCGACAGCCCCGAGTCGCCGGCGCCCTCGGCCCGCGCGGCGCGCCTCGCCTGGCGCACGGTGTAGCCGGTGAGGTGCGCGGTGCCGCGCCCTGCCGCCCTCGCTCCGCGCCCGACGCCGGCCAGCCCGCGGGCCACCGCTCCGGAGCGCGGCGGGCGTGCCTCCGGGTCCGGTCGCTCGTCGGTCACGGGCACCATCTTGGCCGACGCCGCCGACTTTGCGATGATGCGACCCGTGATCGCACTCGCCCCCCGCGCAGAGGCCCGCCCCGACGCGGCGCTCGCCCAGGCCGTCGACCTCGCCCGCGAGGTCGTGCTCGAGGTCGCCGACGCCAGCGAGGTCGGTGAGCACCTCGGAGCCCGCGGCGAGGGCGAGCGGGTCGTGACCCACCTGTTCGAGTGCACGTCCGCCGGCTATCCCGGCTGGCGCTGGTCGGTCACCCTCACCCGCGCCAAGCGCGGCAAGGGCGCCACCGTCAACGAGGTCGTCCTGCTGCCCGGCGAGGACGCCATCGTGGCGCCGTCGTGGGTGCCCTACAAGGAGCGCATCCAGCCCGGTGACCTCTCTCCGGGCGACCTGCTGCCGGTCGAGGACGAGGACGTCCGCCTCGTCCCCACCTACCTCGTCGGCGACGACCCGCTCGACAGCGACGCCCGCGCCCAGGTGCGCCGGGTCGCCGAGGACCTCGGCCTCGGCCGCACCCGCACCCTGAGCCGCGAGGGCATCGACATGGCGGCCGAGCGCTGGTACGACGGCGTCGGCGGCCCCGAGGCCCCGCTCGCCAAGAGCGCCCCCGATCGCTGCACGACCTGTGCGTTCCTGGTCCGCATCTCCGGGTCGCTGTCGGAGATGTTCGGCGTCTGCGCCAACGGCAACGCCAACGACGACGGCCGGATCGTCTCCTTCGACCACGGCTGCGGTGCGCACTCCGAGGTCAAGCTCGCCCGACGCAACCGGCCCCAGCCGCTGCCCGACCACGTCTACGACAGCCTCAGCGAGGAGGACGACCTCGAGTCGTTCTGAGCGGCGTACGCGCTCGGCTCAGGCCCTGCGCACGCTCACGACGCCGCGCGGCGACCACCGCGCGGGCGGGCCTGGTCGTCGCGGGTGCGGCGCCGGCGACGGCAGTGGTCGATCCCGAACAGGCCCAGGCCGAAGCCGGTCAGGCACGTCCACAGCCACCAGGTGCGCCCTGAGTCCTGGAGGGTGCCGTAGAAGGGGAGCAGCCCCACGAACGCCACCAGCCACAGGGCGGTGCCGACCTCCACGGTGCGTACTCCGTCCACGTCGAGGGGGGCCACCGGAGCCACGATGTAGCTGCGCCTGCCGATCTCGTGGCTGGTGCGGTCGTCGTCGTCGAGGTCCACGGCTCCACGCTACCGCCTGATCTGACACACTGCGGCCCGTGACGGACACCCCCCAGACCCAGACCGCAGGCCGCAAGCCCTCTGGCCTCGACGGCTTCTTCAAGATCTCCGAGCGGGGATCCACTGTCGAACGTGAGATCCGTGGCGGTGTCGTCACCTTCTTCACGATGGCCTACATCATCGTCCTCAACCCGCTGATCCTCGGCTTTGTCCAGGACGCCGACGGGCAGTTCCTCGGCGGGGGCGACGCGCCCAACCTGCCCGCGATCGCGGCGGGCACGGCGCTGGTCGCGGGCGTGCTCACGATCCTCATGGGGGTCGTGGCCAACTACCCCCTCGCCCTTGCCGCGGGCCTGGGCCTCAACGCCTTCGTGGCGTTCTCCATCGCGACCCAGATGTCGTGGTCGGACGCCATGACGCTGGTGGTGCTGGAGGGCGTGATCATCCTCGTCCTCGTGCTGACGGGCTTCCGCACGGCCGTCTTCCACGCCGTGCCGGCCCAGCTCAAGATCGCCATCTCGGTCGGGATCGGCCTGTTCATCGCGCTGATCGGCCTGGTCGACGCCGGCTTCGTGCGGCGTACGGGCGTCGGACCGGTCCCGGTCGAGCTGGGCATCGGCGGCACCCTGCAGGGCTGGCCCGTGCTGGTGTTCGTCTTCGGCCTCGTGCTCGTCATCGCCCTGTGGGTGCGCAACGTGCGCGGCGCGATCCTCATCTCGATCGTCGCGACCACGGTCGTGGCCGTCATCGTCGAGTCGCTGGCCAAGATCGGCCCCACCGTCGTCTCGCCGGAGGAGACCAACCCCAAGGGCTGGAACCTCAACGTCCCCGCCCTCCCCGACCACGTCATCGACGTGCCCGACCTCGCCACGCTCGGCAACTTCAGCTTCGGCGCGTTCGAGAAGGTCGGCATCATCGGCGCGGTCCTGCTCGTCTTCACGCTGCTGCTCGCGGACTTCTTCGACACCATGGGCACGATGACCGCCATCGGCGCCGAGGCCGACCTGCTCGACGAGGAGGGCAAGCCGCCCCACACCGAGCGCATCCTCGTGGTCGACTCCCTCGCCGCGGCCGCCGGTGGCTTCGCCGGCGTCTCGAGCAACACCTCGTACATCGAGAGCGCCTCCGGCGTCGGCGAGGGCGCCCGGACCGGCTTGGCGAGCGTCGTGACGGGCGTGCTGTTCCTCGTCGCGATGGTGTTCGCGCCGCTGGTCAAGATCATCCCCAACGAGGCGGCCGTGCCCGCCCTGGTCCTCGTCGGTTTCCTGATGATGCAGCAGGTCAAGGGCATCGCCTGGGACGACGTCGAGATCGCGATCCCGGCGTTCCTCACGATCGCCCTGATGCCGTTCACCTACTCCATCTCCGCGGGCATCGGCGCCGGCTTCCTGGCGTACGTCTTCATCAAGGTCGTGCGCGGCAAGGGACGTGAGGTCCACCCGCTGATGTGGCTGGTCGCGGTCCTGTTCGTCCTCTACTTCGCCATCAGCCCGATCAGCGCCTGGCTCTCCTGAGCCCCGGCTCGCTGCCCTGAGCGGTGGGTGTGGCCCCCGGTGCGCGCGGGGGCGGGGGGCCCCCAACCCCACGTGCGCCGGTGGGGGTGGGGCGCGGGGGGGGGGGGGGGGCCGCCCCCGAGCCCGGCGGGGGGGCGG
>JAJPEO010000252.1 GCA_021166815.1 Nocardioides sp. | reverse complement strand
TCGGCTTCGGCGCAGACCAGGTCGTGGAACCGGGTCAGGTCCACGGTGTCGCCGACCGCATGGATCTCGGCCGTGGCCCCGCCATGCCTTGGGTCGCGGGCGACCAGCCGCACGTCCCACCCCGCACGACCGTCGGCCTCGACACCGCTCAGGGCGTCGCGGTCGAGGCGGGCGGTGGCCTCGGCGATGGTCCGGTCCAGCTGCGCGGTCCCGAGCGAGCCGACCCGGCCGGCGACCTGCCGGTCCACCCACCGCGCAGCTTCGAAGGACAGGTTGCGGGTGCGGACAGCCACCCGGCGGGCCTTCCACACCTCCACCCGCCCCGCGGAGACGTGGTCCCACAACAGTGGGAGTCGGTGGTGCAGGTCCAACGCGTCAGCCAGGCGTGCGGAGGCCCGCGCCGGGGAGATCCCGCAGGCCACCGCGAGGGGTTCGGCGGTGAACGCCGCCACCGCCGGCGTACCAGCCCCGCCCAGGAGCTCCGGGGTCGACAGCACTGACGGGAGCGCTGGACCGTGGGCGGTCCCGGCCGAGTCCACGACCGGGTGGGCGATCGCCCACTCGTAGGCCACGCGGAGCTGCTCGATCGCGACGTCGCGCACCAGGCCGTCGACCTTCGCGGCGTGCTCGAGCAGGCCGGTGACGGTCTGGTCGGCGAGGTCGGGGGTGGTGGGCATGTACTCATTGTCTCGAACAGGTGTTCGAGTCGTCCATCCTCCAGGTGGCGTATGTGGAGGGTGGTTTCGAGGCTCGTCGCTGGCGCTCCTCACACCTCAACCAGCGAGTGACGTCGCGGTCCGCGCGCCTCAATCAGCGAACCACGCCACCGATCCTCGCGCCCCGACCAGCGGACCGTCGGGTGCAGGTTTCGAGGCTCGTCGCTGGCGCTCCTCGCGCCTCAACCAGCGAAGCGCGCTGGCGCTCCTGACGCCTCAACCAGCGAGTGATGCCGCGGTCCTCGCAGCTCAACCAGCGGACCGTCTGGCGCTGGTTTCGAGGCTCGTCGCCGGCGCTCCTCGCGCCTCAACCAGCGAACCGCGCCACCGGTCCTCGCACCTCAACCCGCGAGGGACCCGAGCGCTCCTCAGCCGGCGGGGTTCCAGCGCAGGCGGCGGCTGAGGGCGGCGGCGGCGGAGACGACCGCGGTCGTGAGCCCCGGCGGCTCGTCGCCGGTGGGGAAGGTGACGGCGAGGCCGGCCACGGGGTGTGCGTTGTGGTCGAGGACGGGGGCGGCCACGCTGCTGAAGCCGGGTGTCACCTCGCCGTCCTCGGTGGCCCAGCCGCGCTGCCGTGCCTCGGCGAGGACGGTGCGCAGGGCGCTCGGCGTACGGGGTCCGACGCCGTGGCGGTCGGCGAACGCGTCGCGGTCGGGGTAGAGGGCCCGGACCTGGCTGGCGGGCAGGGCGCTGAGGATGGCGCGGCCGGAGGCGGTGAGGTGGGCTGGGAGGCGTACGCCGACATCGGTGACCAGGGGCGGTCGTCCCGGGGCCCGCTCCTCGAGGACGTAGAGCACGTCGCGTCCGTGCAGGACGGCCAGGTGGGCGGAGTGGGCGACCTCGTCGACGAGGGCGGCCAGGCGGGTGCGGGAGAGTCGCGCGAGCGGTTCCTGGCGGGTGAAGCCCGTGCCGACCTCGAAGGCGGCGACGCCCAGCCCGTAGCGGTGCTCCTCGGGCAGGTGGACGACGAAGCCCTCGTCGATCATCGTGTTGAGCAGGTGGTAGGCGGTGCTGCGGGGCAGGTCGCAGGCGCGCATGATGCGATCGAGCGGCACCGGGTCGGCCTGTCCGGCGAGGTAGCGCAGCACCCGGAGGGTGCGAGTCGCGGCGGGGACCTGGGTCACGAGCAGATCGTGACAGATCGCGCGGGGACCACCTGGTTCCCTGCCCCGTCAGGGCGGGAACCAGGTGTGCCCCTCGACCCCCCTGTCAGGTGGTGGTCCGGGAGTCGCCCCCGCGGGTGTCGCGACTCCCGGCGTCAGTGGCGCCCGGCTCGGCGGGCGGTGTGGTGTCGTCGGTCATGGGCTCGTAGTCGGGCGCACGGTGGTCGACCTCGGGGTCGAGGCGGTCCGCGGCCCGGAGGCGGTCCTCCTGCAGGGCCTCCTGCTGAGCGACGCCGGTGCGGGCCTCCTCGGCGCGGCGGGCGGCTTCCTCAGCGGCGCGGCGGGCCTCCTCGGCCTCCGCCTCGGCGCGACGGGCGGCCTCGTGGTCCTGGCCCAGGTCGCCGGTGCGGGCGCGGGCCTCCTCGCGCAGCTGCTCGGCCCGGGCGTGATCGTCGGCGCGGCTCTTGCGCTTCATCGAGCTCACGGCGAACGCGAGCACGAGGATCAGCGCGATGACGATGACGGCGAGGATGATCCAGCCGGTGGTGTCCACGAAGGGTCTCCTGTCCGGGCCGCGGACGCGGCCCTGACCTGCCAACTTAGGCGGACCTTCGTGACCCGGCCACCCACCTGGGGGTGGAGCGGGTGGGCGCGCTCAGCGGTTGAGCGCGAACTCCCGGCACGGATCTGCGGCGGTCGAGGCCGCGTGCAGCTCGGGCCAGAGGACCAGCTTGACGGTGATGATCACCCCGGCGACGGAGCCGATGAGCGACGCGACGGCCATCACGACGAAGAAGAGGTCCACGAGAGCATCCTTGTCCGGGCCGGCGGGCGCGGCCCACGAATGGGAGAATACCCACGGACTTTTTCGTGGAAAAATCGGGAGTGGCCAGGAACTCCCCCGAACGTCTCGGATCCGAGACGCCCCGCGGACGCGCGCTCTGGTGCCGTCGACGCCGTGAGGGGTTTCATGGCCGCATGAGCAGCATCCAGGTGGGAGTCGGTCCGGTCTCCTTCGACGACGTCCTCGCCGTGGCCCGTGGGGGCGCCGGCGTCACGCTCACCGACGAGGCCCTCGACGCCATCGACCGCGCCCGTGCCGTCGTCGAGACCCTCGCGTCGGCCGACACCCCGTCGTACGGCGTCTCCACCGGGTTCGGGGCGCTCGCCACCCGGCACATCCCCACCGAGAGCCGCACCCAGCTCCAGCGCTCTCTGGTCCGCTCGCACGCCGCGGGATCGGGTCCCGAGGTCGAGAGGGAGGTCGTACGCGCCCTGATGCTGCTGCGCCTGTCCACCCTCGCCACCGGCCGTACGGGCGTCCGTCGGGAGACCGCCGAGCTGATGGCGGCGCTGCTGACCCACCAGATCACGCCGGTGGTCCGGGAGCACGGGTCGCTGGGCTGCTCCGGCGACCTGGCCCCGCTGGCCCACTGCGCGCTGGCGCTGATGGGGGAGGGCGAGGTGCGCGACGCCGCGGGTGAGCTGGTCCCCGCGGCCGTGGCGCTCGCCGCGGCCGGGCGGGAGCCCGTCGAGCTGCGGGAGAAGGAGGGGCTGGCCCTCATCAACGGCACCGACGGGATGCTCGGCATGCTGGTCATGGCGATCGCCGACCTGCGCCTGCTGCTGCGCACCGCCGACATCGCGGCTGCGATGAGCGTCGAGGCCCAGCTGGGCACCGACCGGGTCTTCGCCCCCGAGCTGCAGGCGATCCGGCCGCACCCGGGGCAGGCGCTCTCCGCGGCCAACCTGGTGGCCCTGCTGGCCGATTCCGGCGTCGTCGCGTCGCACCGTGGCCCGGACTGCAACCGCGTCCAGGACGCGTACTCCCTGCGCTGCTCCCCCCAGGTCCACGGGGCGGCCCGCGACACCGTCGAGCACGCCGCGGTCGTGGCCGGCCGTGAGCTGGCCAGTGCGATCGACAACCCGGTGGTGCTGGTCGGGCCGGACGGCGAGGGACGCGTCGAGTCCAACGGCAACTTCCACGGGGCACCCGTCGCCTACGTCCTCGACTTCCTGGCGATCGTCGCCGCGGACGTGGCGAGCATCAGCGAGCGGCGCACCGACCGCTTCCTCGACAAGTCGCGCAACCACGGGCTGCCGCCCTTCCTCGCCGACGACCCAGGCGTCGACTCCGGCCTGATGATCGCGCAGTACACCCAGGCGGCGATCGTCTCCGAGCTCAAGCGGCTCGCGGTGCCCGCGAGCGTCGACTCGATCCCCTCCAGCGCGATGCAGGAGGACCACGTGTCGATGGGATGGGGCGCGGCCCGCAAGTTGCGCCGGGCCGTCGACGGGCTCTCCCGCGTGGTGGCCATCGAGGTCCTCACCGCGGCGCGCGCCCTGGACCTGCGCGCCCCGCTCGAGCCGTCCCCCGCGACGGCAGCGGTCGTACGGACCCTGCGTGCCGCGGGCGTCGCCGGGCCGGGGCCGGACCGGCACCTCTCGCCCGAGATCGAGGCTGCCGTCGAGCAGGTCCGCTCGGGCGCGGTGCTCGCCGCGGCGCAGGGCGTCGTCGGCGACCTCGCCTGAGCGCTGCTCAGCCCCGACCGAAGATGCGCCGCGCCAAGGGTGCGGGCACGAGGCGGAGCACCCGGTCGAGCAGGGGCGGCAGGGCGCCGACCGCCTTGAGCGGGTCGCCGAGCGGCTGCCCGGGGACCGCGCCGAGGGTCACCATCCCCACGGTCGACGCGGTCAGGGAGTTGGTCAGCCCGTCGACGTCGACCGCCCCGGCCATGCCGCGACCCTCGAGGATGCGGCGGACCGCCCCCGCGACCGCCGCCTTCCAGTGGTCCATGCTCGTGCCGAGCATGGACGCCATCTGCTCGTCGTGGTGGGCGGCGGCGACGAGGTGGCTCAGCAGGGCGGCGCTCCCGTCGCTCGCGGCCCGCTCGGCGAGCCGCGCTCCCACGGCGTAGAGCTCCTCGAAGCTCGCGACCCCCTCGAGGTCGGCCGCGAAGTCCGCGATCATCGCCAGCGTCGCCCGCTCGTAGGCCTCGCGTAGCAGCCCGTCGACCCCCTGGAAGTGGTAGTAGACGAGCGCCTGGTTGACCCCCGCCTCGCCCGCGATGCCGCGCGCGGTGAGCGCCTTGGTGCCCGCGGTCGAGGTCAGGCGCACGGCCGCGTCCATCAACGCGGTCCGGGTCTCTTCGCTGCTCACGGCTGCACTCGCTGGGTCGTCGACGGGTGGGGTCGGGTCGGTCCGGGGGTCGGCCCGGCGGTCGAGGGAATCGTACGAGGACCCAGGCCGCACGCGTCCGCCACGCGCTGCAGCCACGGCGCCACCAACGGCAGCCGCATCCACCACCCGAGCCAGGCCCGGGGCAGGGTGGTCTGCTCCAGCGCCCGGGCGAAGGCCGCGACCCCGTCGCTGTGGTCGGCGCCGCTCTCCCAGCGCATGCGGGTCAGGCCGGTGGGCGCGGCCTCGGCAGCGCGCAGCGTCAGCCCCGTCGGCTCCATCGCCTCGACGACGTCGCCGGTCGCGGCGCACAGGCCGCACGTACGGCTGACCCACAGGGTCGCCGGCTCCGGCACCCACGGCCGCCACCGCGGCCACCACGCGTGCACGTGGCGGCGGTAGTCGGCGTACTCCGGCCACCGGCGGCTCAGCGACTCCCGCTCGTGGCGCTCCGCGAGCACCACCGAGAACGCGATCGAGAACGCGGTGCACGCTGCCAGCGTCACCGAGCCCGACGCGATGGTCAGCACGACCATCAGTCCGGCGATGGCCATCTGCATGGGGTTGCTGACGTAGGCGTACGGCCCGGTGGTGACCAGTCTCGTCGGCGGGTCCCACGGGTACGGCGTCCCGCCGGCCCGGGCCAGGTCCGCCACCGCCGCGAGGCCGGGCACCCCGACGACCACGGCCGCCGTCAGCAGCAGCGAGCGCACGGGGTAGGAGTGGTCGACCAGGGCAGACCACGTGAGGCCGTCGCGGGCGAGAGCGACGCTCGGGACGAGCCAGCCGAACATCGCCGTGAACAGCACACCCTGCAGGACGACCCGCAGCGTCAGCCAGCGTCGCTCGTGGGTGGCCCGGCCCAGGAGCAGGGCCGGCACCAGGCCCACCACCAGCAGCAGCGCCTCGCCCAGGAGCCAGTCCGGGCCGAGGCCCACGAGCGGGTCGGCGGCTCGCATCGCCACCAGGTCCAACCACGCGAGGCCCACCAGCCAGGCGGCCCGCGGACCGCCGACCAGAACGGGCAGCACGCCCCACAGCAGCGCCCAGCCCAGCGAGACCTCCGCGGGCACGTCGAACAGGGCCACCGGCGCGGATGCCCACGTCCACCACGAGGTCGTGGCCTCCACCGCGTGGATGGCGACCCACACCCACAGCGCGGCCAGGAACGCCGCAGGCGTGCGGGGGAGGAGGTCACCCGTGCGGGCATGGCGTACGCCGGCGGCCACGACCACCAGGGCCAGTGCCCAGGCGAGGACGAGGTTGCGGGCGAGGTCCGCGCTGTCCATCGAGGGCCTCAGTCGAGGCTGGCGAGGAAGGCGTCGGCGCCGGCGGTCATGAAGACCTCGCTCAGCGGACCGAACCAGAACGCCGGGTCCAGGTCGCGCACGAAGTCGATCCGCACTTCGGCGCGACAGCCCTGCTCGGTCTGCTGCCAGGTGAGCACGCCGCGCTCGAGCGTGACCCAGCGCGTGGTGCGCGCGCCGTCGGCGGTGACGTCGAACTCGATGCGCCCCGGGCCGCGGGAGACGACCTCGGTGCTCACGCTGCCGGCGGGCATGCCCAGCTCCCAGGTGTCGCCGGGCTCGAGGCCGGCGCCGGTGGCGCTGGTCGGGGTGGGGTACTGCGCGAGCCGGAGCAGCCAGCCGCGGTCTGCCTCCGGGTCGATCCGCGGGCCGCGCTCGAGGGCGCGCTCGAAGTCGACGCACTCCGCGGCCACGACACGGCCGGCGGTGACCTCGTGCTCGGGGCTGATGCGCAGGCCGGGGGTCAGCCCCTCGAGCGCGACCAGCGCGAACAGCAGGCCGACGCCGTACCGCTGGGAGCGTCGCTCGACGAGCTTGGTGATCCCGAGGGCGGCGAACGCGACGCCGTAGACGAGCGGGCTCACGAGCAGCACGCACAGGGCGCCCTCGTGCAGGAACGCGGAGATCAGTAGCAGGACGATCGTGATGACCTGGAAGAGGACCGCCGAGCTCGTCTCGCCCGGCAGGAGCCCGATGACCAGGGCCAGCAGGCACGGGACGCCGACGAAGAACAGCGCGGTGTCGAGGCGGCCGATCGCCGTGGCGAGCAGCGTGGCCGCGAACGCGACGGGGACGACGACGACCAGCATGGCGAGCAGTCGCGTACGGACCGGTGGGGACTCCATGGCTTGAGCATATGCTCAAAACGTTTGCTCAAACAAGAGGAGGGACGACCTCGTCTCGGATCCGAGACGTCAGGCGGGCCGGCGGGGCTGGCGGGGACCGCGTACGAGGCGTTCGATGGACCCATGACCGACAACCCGCGCCTCCCGATCCACGCGCCGACCGGCACCGAGCTGTCCGCCCGCTCGTGGCAGACCGAGGCCCCGCTGCGGATGCTCATGAACAACCTCGACCCCGACAACGCCGAGCGCCCCGAGGACCTCGTCGTCTACGGCGGCACCGGGCGCGCGGCCCGCAGCTGGGAGGCGTACGACGCCATCCTCGCGAGCCTGCGCGACCTCGGGGACGACGAGACGCTCCTGGTGCAGTCGGGCAAGCCGGTGGGCGTCATGCGCACCCACGAGTGGGCGCCGCGCGTGCTGATCGCCAACTCCAACCTCGTGGGCGACTGGGCCAACTGGGAGGAGTTCCGTCGCCTGGAGGAGCTCGGGCTGACGATGTACGGCCAGATGACCGCGGGGTCGTGGATCTACATCGGCACCCAGGGCATCCTCCAGGGCACCTTCGAGACCTTCGCCGCGGTCGCCGACAAGAGGTTCGACGGCACCCTCGCCGGCACCATCACGGTCACCTCCGGCCTGGGCGGCATGGGCGGCGCCCAGCCCCTGGCCGTCACGATGAACGACGGCGTGGTCATCTGCGTCGAGGTCGACCAGCACCGCATCGACCGGCGCCTGGAGACCCGCTACCTGGACACCCAGGCCCGCGACCTCGACCACGCCGTCGAGCTCGCGATCGAGGCTCGCGACGCCCGCCGCCCGCTCTCGATCGGCCTGCTCGGCAACGCGGCCGACGTCCTGCCCGAGCTGCTCGAGCGTCACGTGGCGGGCGAGGTGCGCATCGACGTGGTCACCGACCAGACGTCGGCCCACGACCCGCTCTTCTACCTGCCGTCCGGGGTCGCGGTCGAGGACTGGGAGCGCGAGCGCACCGAGGACCCGGCGGGCTTCACCAAGCGGGCCCAGGAGTCGATGGCCCGGCACGTGCGCGCGATGGTCGAGCTGCAGGACGCCGGCGCCGAGGTGTTCGACTACGGCAACTCGATCCGCGACGAGGCCCGCAAGGGCGGCTACGACCGGGCGTTCGAGTTCCCCGGGTTCGTGCCGGCCTACATCCGGCCCCTGTTCTGCGAGGGCAAGGGCCCCTTCCGGTGGGCGGCGCTGTCCGGCGACCCTGCCGACATCGCCGCGACCGACCGCGCGATCAAGGAGCTGTTCCCGGCCCACGAGAAGCCGGCGTACGCCCGCCTGCACAAGTGGCTCGACATGGCCGCCGAACGGGTGCAGTACCAGGGCCTGCCCGCGCGCATCTGCTGGCTCGGGTACGGCGAGCGCCACCGGGCGGGGCTGCGGTTCAACGAGATGGTCGCCTCGGGAGAGCTCCGGGCGCCCATCGTGATCGGGCGCGACCACCTCGACTGCGGCAGCGTCGCCTCGCCCTACCGCGAGACCGAGGCGATGCTCGACGGCTCCGACGCGATCGCCGACTGGGCGATCCTCAACGCGCTGGTCAACACCGCCTCGGGAGCGACCTGGGTGTCGTTTCACCACGGCGGCGGGGTCGGGATCGGGCGGTCGCTGCACGCCGGCCAGGTGACCGTCGCCGACGGCACCGACCTGGCGGCGCAGAAGATCGAGCGGGTGCTCACCAACGACCCCGGGATGGGCGTCATCCGCCACGTCGACGCGGGCTACGAGCGGGCCGTGGAGGTCGCCGAGGAGCGTGGCGTACGCGTCCCGATGCGTGAGGTGCACGCGTCGGAGGGCTGACCGCGGACGTTTCCGAGAGCCGTGTACCGCACAGGGTGCATACACGCTGGCGTACCCGAGCGCGTACCCAAAACCGATGATGACTGGTCAGTACCACTGGTGCGAGCCTCACCCCTCGGGAGGGTGCAGTTCGGGGACGCTCGTCGGCTTGGGAGGGCCGTACGACGAGCGCCCTGCCTCCCGCTGGCCTGAAGAGGGAAGGTCTACCTCGTCGTGCAGGCCGATTCCATGGGAGGGAAACCATGCTCGGATTCACCCGCCGCTCGCGTAGCTTCTACGCGCTTGCGGCTCTGGCCGGTAGCGCCGGCCTTGCCGCGCTGCCGACCTCGGGCGCCTACGCGGCTCCGACCGGCAACGCCTGCTACAACAGCGCCACGGCCGCCATCGCGCCGGTCGCGGCCGACTTCACCGCCAACGTGCCCGCGTCCGTCGGGCCCGGCGACACCGTCAACGTGACGGGCCTGGGTGCCACCATCACCATGCCCGGCGCCGTCTTCGTCACCGGCTACAACCTCGGTCTGGTGCAGAACGGCGGCTCCGTGACCGGCAAGATCAAGGCTGTCCTCGCCGGCAGCAACACCGTCGAGGGCCAGCAGGAGACCACCCTCGTCAACGCCACCCTCGGTCCGATCAACATCAGCGACCCGGACGGCAACCCCGGCACCGGCGACGAGACGGCCGACGCCGTCTCCACGACGGTGAGCTTCGCCGACATGGCCTGGACGTCCAACGGCGGCGGCAACGTCGAGATCCGTGAGGCCAGCGTGCCGATCAGCAACGCCTCGGGTGGTGGCGGCCTGCAGATCGACGCCAACCTCGGCTTCACCGTGAAGTTCCGCTGCAGCCCCGGCACCGTCGACACCGCGGCCAACACCGCGTCGTGGACCACCGCGGCTCCGTTCGCCACCACCAGCGTGGTCACCCCGGCTGCCGCTCCGGTCGCCGGCGACGACAGCGCCTCGGTGGGCGCCAACCAGGCCGCCTCGATCAACGTGCTGGCCAACGACTCCGACGTCAACGGCGACATCGACCCCGCCTCGGTG
>JAJPEO010000211.1 GCA_021166815.1 Nocardioides sp. | reverse complement strand
CGCACGAAGCTGCGGGGGAGGAGGTGCTGGCCGTCCACGCGGCCCTCGTCGAGGTAGAGCTGGCCGAACCGCAGCAGATCGCGACAGGTGGTCTGCAGGCCGAAGAACAGCGGGGCTCCCGCGGCGCTGCCCGACCCGATCAACGAGGAGTCGGCCATGCCCAGCGGTGCGAAGAGACGCTCCTCGGCGAGCTCCTCGACCGGCGTGCCGGTCGCCCGGCTCAGCACCGCCTCGAGCACCTGGATCGCGGCGTTGTTGTAGGCCCAGGTGGTCCCGGGCGCGAACTGTTGGGTGAGCCCGATCGCGTACCCGGTGCGGTCGGGGGCCCGGACCAGGTCGGTGTAGTCGGACTGCAGGGACCAGAACCGGCCGCTGTCGTTGGCGAGCAGGTTGCGCACCGTCACCCTTGCCGAAGGGGTGCCTCGCCAGCTCGGCACGTAGCGCGCGACCGGGTCGTCCAGGCGCAGGTCGCCGTCCGCGACGGCGATGCCGACCAGCGCGCTGGTGACGGACTTGGTGATGGAGAAGACCTGGCGAGGCTGGTCGGCCCCGAGGTGCCAGTTCCACTCCCCGGCGATGGCGCCCTCGCGGGCCACGGCGTAGCAGCTCGACCGCGCCCGGCGCGCGTCACGGGCCAGGCGCCTCAGCGCCCGGCCGTCCAGGCCCAGGGACGCGGGGTCGGCAGTCGGCCAGGACGCCACGCCGCCGGTGTCGCCGCGCTCGTCCGCGGTCGTCCGCGGCGCTGCGGGTCGCGGTGTCGGGTCCTGCGACGGGGCGGGACCGGTGGAGCAACCGGTCGAGACCAGGACGGCGCACAGGCCGGCGACGGCCGCCCGCCAGCGCCAGGTCCTCATGGCGTGAGCATAGGAAGCAACGGCAAACCCTAGGATCGCCCTTCGTGACCCCGACGATCGGCGTGCTTTCACTGCAGGGTGACGTACGCGAGCACCTGACCGCCCTCGAGCACGCCGGTGCCCGGCCCATGACCGTACGCCGCACCCACGAGCTCGACGCCTGCGACGCCCTGGTGATCCCGGGAGGTGAGTCGACGACGATGATCAAGCTCGCCGGAATCTTCGACCTCCTCGACCCCCTGCGTGCCGCGGTCGCGGCGGGCCTGCCGGTGCTCGGCACCTGCGCGGGAATGGTGCTGCTGGCCGACCGCGTCCTCGACGGCGTCGAGGGCCAGCAGACGATCGGCGGCCTCGACATCACCGTGCGCCGTAACGCGTTCGGCCGCCAGGTGGAGTCCTTCGAGACGGAGCTGGAGATGGTCGGGGTCCAGGGCCCGCTGCACGCGGTCTTCATCCGTGCGCCGTGGGTGGAGGAGGTCGGTCCGGACGTCGAGGTGCTGGCGCGCGTGGAGGGCGGGAGCGCCGCGGGTAGGATCGTCGCGGTTCGCCAGGGCTCGCTGATGGCGACCTCCTTCCATCCGGAGGTCGGCGGCGACAGCCGGGTGCACGCCCTCTTCGTGGACGTGGTTCGCTCGGCCCCAGGGCCCCGGAACCCGACGACGCACTGACCGAAAGAGGGACGCATGTCTGGCCACTCCAAGTGGGCGACGACGAAGCACAAGAAGGCCGCGATCGACGCCAAGCGCGGCAAGCTCTTCGCCAAGCTCATCAAGAACATCGAGGTCGCCGCGAAGATGGGCGGTGGTGACCCCTCGGGCAACCCGACCCTCTACGACGCCATCCAGAAGGCCAAGAAGAGCTCGGTCCCCAACAAGAACATCGACTCCGCGGTCAAGCGCGGGTCCGGCGCCGAGTCCGGTGGCGTCGACTACCAGGGCATCTCCTACGAGGTCTACGGCCCGCAGGGCGTCGCCTTCCTCGTCGAGTGCCTCACCGACAACAAGAACCGCGCCGCGATGGAGGTCCGCACCGCGGTCACCCGCAACGGCGGCACCATGGCTGACCCCGGCTCGGTCTCGCGCCTGTTCACCCGCAAGGGCGTCGTGGTGGTGCCCAAGTCCCAGGAGGGGCGCGAGGTGAGCGAGGACGACGTGCTCGAGGCGACCCTCGACGCGGGCGCCGAGGAGGTCAACGACCTCGACGACGCCTTCGAGGTGCAGAGCGAAGCCACCGACGTGGTCGCCGTGCGCACGGCCCTGCAGGAGGCGGGCATCGACTACGACTCCGCCGACGTGCAGTTCGTCGCGAGCCTGGAGATCCCTGTCGACGCCGAGGGCGCGGGCAAGGTCATGCGCCTGGTCGACGCCCTCGAGGACCTCGACGACGTCCAGGACGTGTTCACCAACGTCGACATCCCCGAGGACGTGCTCGCCGAGCTCGAGGGCGCCGAGGACTGAGGCACCCGCGCACCCCGTGGGCGTCCACGCGTGTCGCGCGCGGACCCGGGCGACCGTCGGGTTAGCCTCTGGAACGAACATGTGTTCGGACAGTCGTCGCGGTCGGAAGGGGAGCAGCATGCGGGTGCTCGGCATCGACCCCGGCCTGACCCGGTGCGGCGTCGGCGTGGTCGACGGGAGCGTCGGACGACCACTGACCATGGTCGACGTGGGCGTGATCCGCACCAGCGCGAGCCTGCCCGTCGCCCAGCGCCTGCTGAGCATCGAGAAGGGCCTGACGGCGTGGCTCGAGGAGCACCGCCCCGACGCGGTCGCCGTCGAGCGCGTCTTCGCGCGCTCCGACTCCAGCACGATCATGGGCACCGCCCAGGCCAGCGGCATCGCGATGGTCGTCGCGGCCCGTCGGGGGCTGCCGATCGCGATGCACACCCCGAGCGAGGTCAAGGCGGCCGTGTCCGGCAACGGTCGCGCCACCAAGGACCAGGTGGGCGCGATGGTCACCCGCATCCTGCGCCTGGAGAGTCCGCCCAAGCCGGCCGACGCGGCCGACGCCCTCGCCCTGGCCATCACCCACGTCTGGCGCGGCGGCGCCCAGGCCCGCATCGACGCCGCGCTCTCCGCGGCGGGGAGGAACCGATGATCGCCTTCGTGCGCGGCCCCGTCGCCGCCATCACCGTCTCCAGCGCCGTCGTCGAGGTCGGGGGAGTCGGCCTGGAGCTGCAGTGCACCCCCGCCACGCTGGCGACGCTGCGGGTCGGTCAGGTCGCGACCCTGCCGACCAGCATGGTCGTCAGGGAGGACTCCCTCACGGTGTTCGGGTTCACCGACGAGGACGAGAAGTCCCTTTTCGAGATGCTGCAGACCGCCTCGGGAGTGGGCCCCAAGCTCGCGCAGGCCATGGTCGCGGTGCTCAGCCCCGACCGGCTGCGCCAGGCGATCGCCGACGAGGACTTCAAGACGCTGACGGCGGTCCCGGGGATCGGGCAGAAGGGCGCCCAGCGCATCGTGCTGGAGCTGCGCGACCGCATCGGTGTCGTGCCCGGCACGACCGGTGCCCCCGGCGTCCGGACGGCTGCCGCGGTGTGGCGCGACCAGGTCCACCAGGGCCTGGTGGGCCTGGGCTGGTCCGCGCGTGACGCCGACCGCGCGGTGGACGCCGTCGCCGACCAGGCCGGTGACCAGCCCGACGTCGGCGCGCTGCTGCGGGCAGCGCTGCGCACGCTCAGCAAGGCCTGAGCCGTGAGAGGAGACGCGCGATGAACTGGGACGACACCGACGTCGACGAGGAGCTGGGATCCGCCGAGTCGGCGTACCTCCAGCGGCTCACCGACGCCGAAGCCGGGGGCGACGATCGCGCGGTCGAGGCGGCCCTGCGTCCGCGGACCCTCGACGAGGTCGTCGGCCAGGCTCGTGTGCGCGACCAGCTGGGCCTCGTGCTCGAGGCGGCGCGCCGACGGGGCCGGGTGCCCGACCACGTGCTCCTCTCGGGTCCTCCCGGGCTCGGCAAGACGACCCTCGCCATGATCATCGCTGCCGAGATGGGCGTGCCGCTGCGCGTCACGAGTGGACCGGCCATCACCCATGCCGGCGACCTCGCCGCGATCCTGTCAGGGCTCAACGAGGGCGACGTGCTCTTCGTCGACGAGATCCACCGCATGTCGCGGCCCGCCGAGGAGATGCTCTACATGGCCATGGAGGACTTCCGCGTCGACGTCGTCATCGGCAAGGGGCCGGGGGCCACGGCGATCCCGCTGGAGATCCCGCCGTTCACGCTGGTCGGTGCCACCACGCGGGCGGGGCTCCTGCCGGGGCCGCTGCGCGACCGCTTCGGCTTCACCGCCCACCTGGAGTTCTACGAGTCCAGCGACCTTGAGCTGATCGTGCGTCGGTCGGCCGGGCTGCTCGGCGTGGAGGTTCGCGACGACGGGTGCAGCGAGATCGCCTCGCGCTCTCGCGGCACCCCGCGCATCGCCAACCGTCTGCTGCGCCGCGTCCGTGACTTCGCGCAGGTGCGCGCCGATGGCATCGTCACCCTGCCGATCGCCCACCAGGCCCTCGACCTCTTCGAGGTCGACCAGTCCGGGCTCGACCGGCTCGACCGGGCCGTCCTCGACGTGCTGTGCCGGCGCTTCGGCGGTGGGCCCGTGGGGGTCTCCACGCTCGCGGTCGCGGTCGGGGAGGAGCGCGAGACGGTCGAGGAGGTGGCCGAGCCGTTCCTCGTGCGCATGGGCATGCTCGCGCGCACGCCCCGCGGGCGCATCGCCACGCCGGCCGCCTGGCACCACCTGGGCCTGGCGGTCCCGGCGGGTGCGGCCGGCACCGACCTGATGCTCTTCGACGAGGACTGAGTGTCCCGCCCACTCGGTGCGTAGACTCCGCGACCATGGACTTGGCACAGCTGCTGCCCCTCGTCGCGATCCTCGTGCTCTTCTGGCTCATCGTGATCCGACCCGCCTCGCGTCGCCAGAAGGACATGGTGCGACTCCAGCAGAGCCTGGAGGTGGGCCAGCGGGTCATGCTGGCCTCCGGCATCTTCGGCACCATCACCGCCCTGGCCGACGACCGGGTCAGCATCGAGGTGGCCGACGGCGTCGTCATCCAGGCCGCGCGCGGCGCGGTGAGCACCGTGCAGCCCGACCCGGTCGACGCACCCGACGAGGGCACCACGGAGGCCGGCGGTGCCTGACCGGCGCACAGCCCAGGAGGCTCTGCAGCGCCTGATCATCGACGTCCCCGAGTGGCCCGAACCGGGCGTGCTCTTCAAGGACATCACGCCCGTGCTCGCCGACCACACCGCCTTCACGGCCACGGTCCACGCGCTGGCGGCCATGGGGCGTGAAGGCGGCCGCCCGGTCGTCGACAAGGTGGTCGGCATGGAGGCACGCGGCTTCATCCTGGCCGCGCCTGTGGCCCTCGAGCTGGGCGCCGGCTTCGTACCCGTGCGCAAGGCCGGGAAGCTGCCGCGCGAGACCCACGCGGTGTCCTACGACCTCGAGTACGGCAGCGCCACCCTCGAGCTGCATCGCGACGCGATCGCCCCGGGCGAGCGCGTCCTGCTCGTCGACGACGTGCTGGCCACCGGCGGCACGGTCAAGGCCACCCGCGAGCTGGTCGAGCGTTGCGGCGGCGAGTGCGTGGGCGTGTCGGTGCTCATGGAGCTGGGTTTCCTCCAGCCGCGCGAGCTGCTGGGCGACTTCCCGGTCGCCTCCCTGCTGGCCTTGTGAGCCGCGAGAAGGCGGGTCCGTCGGTGCGCTTCCCCCGCGCTCACTAGACTGGGCCAATGGCTGAGGATCGCGCTCCCGTACGGCCGACCGTGCCGGCCTCCGCCCGGAGCATGCGGGCCCGCCTGGCGCGCATCGGCACCAAGCCGCCCGCGTCCAACCCCGTCCTCGAGCCGCTGTTCCGCGCGGTGCGCGCCAACCACCCCAAGGCCGACCTGGCCCTGCTCGAGCGGGCCTACGACGTGGCCGAGCGCCTGCACGCAACGCAGATGCGCAAGAGCGGCGACCCCTACATCACCCACCCGCTCGCGGTCACCACGATCCTGGCCGACATCGGCATGACCGAGCCGACGCTCGTCGCCGCCCTGTTGCACGACACCGTCGAGGACACGCCGTACGGCCTCGAGGAGCTGCGGGCCGACTTCGGCGACGAGGTCGCCGGGCTCGTCGATGGCGTCACCAAGCTCGACAAGGTCCAGTACGGCGACTCCGCCCAGGCCGAGACGATCCGCAAGATGATCGTCGCGATGGCCCGCGACATCCGGGTCCTCGTCATCAAGCTCGCCGACCGGCTGCACAACATGCGCACCCTGCGGTACCTCAAGGCCGAGACCCAGGAGCGCAAGGCCCGCGAGACGCTCGACATCTATGCACCGCTGGCGCACCGCCTGGGCATGAACACGCTCAAGTGGGAGCTGGAGGACCTTGCCTTCGCGACGCTGCACCCCAAGATCTACGACGAGATCGTGCGCATGGTCGCCGAGCGGGCGCCGTCGCGAGACCAGTTCCTGGCCGAGGTCATCGCCGAGGTCCAGCACGACCTCAAGGCCGCACGCATCCGGGCCAAGGTGACCGGCCGCCCGAAGCACTACTACTCGATCTACCAGAAGATGATCGTGGGCGGTCGTGAGTTCTCCGACATCTACGACCTGGTCGGCATCCGCATCCTCGTCGAGGAGGACCGTGAGTGCTACAGCGCGCTCGGCGTCATCCACGCGCGCTGGAACCCGGTGCTCGGCCGGTTCAAGGACTACGTCGCGATGCCGAAGTTCAACATGTACCAGTCGCTGCACACGACGGTGATCGGCCCGCAGGGCAAGGCGGTGGAGGTCCAGATCCGTACCTTCGCCCAGCACCGACGAGCCGAGTACGGCGTCGCGGCGCACTGGAAGTACAAGGAGGACGGGCGCACCGGGGCCGACACCGACCGCATGGCCGACAAGGAGGACATGCGCTGGCTGCGCCAGCTCCTCGACTGGCAGAGCGAGGTCGAGGACCCGGGGGAGTTCCTGGAGTCGCTGCGCTTCGAGATGAACCAGGCGCAGGTCTACGTCTTCACCCCGCGCGGCGACGTCATCCCCCTGCCGGGCGGGTCGACCCCGGTCGACTTCGCCTACGCCGTCCACACCGAGGTCGGGCACCACACCATCGGCGCCCGGGTCAACGGCCGCCTGGTGCCCCTGGAGTCATCCCTCGACAACGGCGACGTGGTCGAGGTGTTCACCTCCAAGGCCGCGACCGCCGGGCCCTCGCGCGACTGGCTCAACTTCGTCCAGTCACCCCGGGCGAAGTCGAAGATCCGCCAGTGGTTCACCAAGGAGCGGCGCGAAGAGGCCATCGAGCGCGGCAAGGAGCAGATCGCCAAGCTGATGCGCAAGGAGGGCCTGCCCCTCAAGCGCCTGATGTCGCACGACATCCTCGCCTCCGTCGCCGAGCACTTCAACCACCTCGACGTCTCGGCCCTGTACGCCGCGGTGGGCGAGGGCAACCTCAGCGCGCAGGCCGTCGTACGCCGCGTCATCGACCTGCACGGTGGCCAGGACGGCGCGGCCGAGGACCTGGCCGAGGCCGTCACCATCACCGGCTCCCGTCGCCGTCCCGCGAGCCGGACCGCCACCGACTCCGGCGTGGTGGTCAAGGGCGTCGACGACGTCTGGGTCAAGCTCGCCAAGTGCTGCACGCCGGTGCCGGGCGACCCGATCCTCGGTTTCGTCACCAAGGGCGGGGGAGTGTCGGTCCACCGCCGCGACTGCACCAACGCCGAGAGCCTGCTCGGGCAGCCCGAGCGTGTCCTCGAGGTGGAGTGGGCGCCGACCTCGCAGTCGACGTTCCTGGTCAACATCCAGGTGGAGGCACTCGACCGCGCGCGCCTGCTCTCCGACATCACCATGGCGCTGTCCGACGGCCACGTGAACATCCTGAGCGCGACCCTCACGACCACTCGCGACCGGGTCGCCAAGAGTCGCTTCACCTTCGAGATGGCCGACGCCGCCCACCTCGACAACGTGCTGCGCGCCGTCCGCGGCGTCCCCGGCGTCTTCGACGCCTACCGCGTCACCAACTGACCCCTCGGTCTGGCCGCTCCCGGTCGGTTTCCCCGCTTGAGCGGGGAACTGGGAACTTGCTGGCCGAAATTTCGGCCTGCAAGTGGCAACTTCGGCCAGCAAGCCGTACGTGGCTGGTGCGGGTTGTCCACAGATGGCTAAACGCAGGAGTACGCCACCTCCTCGCGGGAAATGCTCTGCGGCATGACGACGACGCGGGACCTCAGCGGCGCGGTCTTCCTGCGCCGCGATCTCCTGAAGCACGGCTACAACGACAAGACGATCCAGCGCCATCTCCGCGCCGGTGCCTGGCGCCGCGTCCGTCACGGTGCCTACTGCGACGCCGGGCTGTGGGACGAGCTGTCGGCCGAGGACCGGCATCGGCTGCTGGCCAGGGCGGTGCTGCGGACCGCACACCCCAACACCGTCCTGTCACACGTCAGTGCCGCACTCGAGCATGGTGCGCCTGTCTGGGGCATTGCGCTGGACGAGGTCCATGTGACCAGAACCGACGGCAAGCCCCGTCGCCGTGAAGCCGGGGTGGTTCATCACTGTGGCGAGCTCGATCCGGAGCAGGAGGTTCGCACGATCAACGGCGTACGCGTCACGGCCCCGCTGCGGGCTGCGTTGGAGGTGATGACGATTGCCACTGTGGAGCCTGCGTTGGTGACGGTCGACGGACTGCTCCGACTCGTCGACGCGGCAGTCGAAGAACTGTCAGCGGCGCGGAAGCAGGTCAAGCACTGGCCGCACTCGCTGACGTGCGAGGTGGTGCTGCGCCTTGCCGATCCGCGGCACGAGTCCGCCCTCGAGACCCGGGCCGCCCACCTGCTGCGCGCCCATCGGCTGCCGGCGCCGGTGCCCCAGGTCGAGGTGTTCGACGAATCCGGCATGCTCTTCGCCCGGGTTGACTTCGCGTGGGTCGCTCTCGGTGTGTTCCTCGAGGCCGACGGCAAGGCGAAGTACCACCAGTTCCGCCGACGCGGCGAGTCCCTCGAGGACTTCCTGATGCGCGAAAAGCAACGGGAGGAGCGCATCTGCCAGCTCACCGGCTGGGTCTGCATCCGTCTGTCATGGGCAGACATCGAGAAAGCGTCCGCCACCGCCGCACGGGTCCAGCGCCTGCTGGAGTCGCGTACCCGCGCAGGCTGAGCGGCGTACGCCATCTCTCGGGCGCGACGCCCGCTGACCTGCTGGCCGACCCGGGAACCTGCTGGCCGAAATTACGGCCTGTCAGTTCCCAGTTCCCCGCTCAAGCGGGGAAACCGACCGACCGGCCGCGGGACCGACCACACCTGCCAGGCGAGGCGCCGGGCGGGTCAGCGGCTGAACTCGGCCGAGGCCTTGCGGGCCATGTCGAGGAAGGCCTGCTTGTTGGCCAGTGAGTCCTCGAGCTGCTTGACGCGCTTGTCGTCGCCGGCGGCGCGGGCCTTGTCGAGCTTGGCCTGCTCCTCGGCGATGCCGGCCTCGAGCTTGGAGACCATGTCGTCGGCGCGTGCGGACTTCTCGGGGTCGCTGCGGCGCCAGTGGTCGTCCTCGACCGACCGGATGGCCTGCTCGACCTTGCGCATGCGGCCCTCGAGGTCCTTGATGCGGTCGCGGGGCACCTTGCCGGCGGCGTCCCAGCGCTCTGCGATGTCGCGGAAGGCCTTCTTGGTGGCCTCGAGGTCGCCCACGGGGAGCAGCGCCTCCGCTTCCGCGAGCAGCGCCTCCTTGACCTCGGCATTGGCGGCGAACTCCTTGTCGAGCTCGGCGTTGGCGGAGTCTCGGGCGCCGAAGAAGGCATCCTGGGCGCCTCGGAAGCGCTGCCACAGCTGGTCGTCGATGTCGCGCGGCGCCGGGCCGGCGGCCTTCCACTCACGCATGAGGTCGCGGTAGCGCCCGGCCGTGGGGCCCCACTCGGTGGAGGAGGAGAGCGCCTCGGCCTCCTGGACCAGGCGCTCCTTGATGCTCCGAGCGCTGTCGCGCCGCTCGTTCTCCTCGGCGAAATGGGCCTTGCGGCGTCGGGTGTAGGTCGTGCGCGCGGAGGAGAAGCGACGCCACAGGGCGTCGTCGGTCGCGCGGTCGAGCCGCGGCAGGGCCTTCCAGCGCTCGAGCAGGTCGCGCAGGCGGTTGGCACCGTTGCGCCAGTCGTTGCTCCCGGCCAGGCGCTCGGCCTCGCTGACGATCTTCTCCTTGTCGGCCTTCGACTCCGCGGCGCGCTGGGCGCGCTCCTCGCGGCGGGCCGCGCGCTGGGCGGCGATGAGCGGCGCCAGTGCGTCGAGGCGGGCGGCAAGCGCGGTGAGGTCACCGACCGCGTTGGCGTCGACGACCTGCTCCTTCACCGTCTTCACCGACGCGGCGGCCTCGTCGGGCCCGAGGCGACCGGCAGCCACACGCTGCTCGAGCAGCTGCACCTCGAACGCCAGGTCGTCGAAACGCTTGGTGTAGAAGGCCAGGGCCTCGTCGGGGGTGCCCTCGGGGTACTGGCCCACGGGACGCTCACCCTCGGCGGTACGGACGTAGACGGTGCCGTCCTCGGCCACTCGACCCCACGGGGCCGAATCGTCCTGGAACTGCTTGTCGGCGCTCATGGTCGCCCATCGTAGTCATGCCCGTGATGCTCCTCGGTAGGCTGACCCACTGGCGCATTGTGCGCCGCGTCCGTGCTCTGCGAGCCACCACCGATCCGAGGACCTGACTCACGTGTTCATCGCCGGCTTCCCCGCTGGACCCTGGGGTACGAACTGCTACGTCGTCGCGACCGCCCCGGGCGCGGAGTGCGTGGTGATCGATCCGGGCAAGGACTCCGCGGCCGGCGTGGACGAGGTCGTGCGCGAGCACGGGCTCAAGCCGGTGAGCGTGCTGGTGACGCACGGCCACGTCGACCACATGTGGTGCGTGGCGCCGGTGGCGGGCACGTACGACGCCACCGCCTGGATCCACCCGGCCGACCGCCACCTGCTCAGCGACCCGTTGGCCGGCATGAGCCGCGAGACGACCTCGATGCTGCTGGGCGGCAGCTACGAGTGGGCCGAGCCGGACGACGTGCGCGAGCTCTCCGACCTGCAGGAGGTCGAGCTGGCCGGGGTGAAGTTCGTGGTCGACCACACGCCCGGGCACACCCGGGGCTCGGTCACCTTCCGCACCCCGTACGACCAGCAGGACGTGTCCGAGGTGATGTTCTCCGGTGACCTGCTCTTCGCGGGGTCGATCGGACGTACGGACCTTCCCGGTGGCGACCATCCGACGATGCTGCGCAGCCTGGTGGGCAAGGTGCTGCCCCTGGCCGACGACGTCGTCGTCCTGCCCGGCCACGGCGAGCAGACCAGCATCGGGCGCGAGCGCGCCACCAACCCCTACCTGCTCGAGCTCCAGCGCAACGGCGCGGCCGGGCAGGTCACCCGAGGCCTGTGAACCGCGAAGGAAGCGTCATATGAGCAAGATCGGCCCGCTGAGCGGGTTTCCGGAGCTGCTGCCCGCCCAGCGCGTGGTGGAGCGCGACGTCATCGCGTCGCTCTCCTCGACCTTCGAGCTGCACGGCTTCGCCAACATCGAGACGCGCGCGGTGGAGCCGTTGGAGCGGCTCGCGAAGGGCGGCGAGATCGACAAGGAGATCTACGTCCTGCGCCGGCTCCAGGCCGACGACAGCTCCAGCGACGCGGGCCTGGGCCTGCACTTCGACCTCACGGTGCCGTTCGCCCGCTACGTCCTGGAGCACGCCGGACACCTGGAGTTCCCGTTCCGCCGCTTCCAGATCCAGCCGGTCTGGCGCGGCGAACGGCCCCAGGAGGGGCGCTACCGCCAGTTCACCCAGGCCGATGTCGACATCGTCGGTCGCGACACGCTGTCGTTCCACCACGACGTCGAGGTGATGTCGGTGATGGTGGACGCACTCGGCCGGCTGCCCATCCCCCCAGTGTCGTTCCAGTTCAACAACCGCAAGCTGATCCAGGGCTTCTACCGCGGTCTGGGCATCGAGGACGTCACCGAGGCGATCCGCGTCATCGACAAGCTCGACAAGCTCCCCGCCGACGAGGTCGCGGCGATGCTGGTCGAGCGGGTGGGCGCGACCCCCGAGCAGGCAGCCCGGTGCCTGGAGCTGGCGACGAT
>JAJPEO010000205.1 GCA_021166815.1 Nocardioides sp. | reverse complement strand
CCGGGCCGATGGCGGCCGGCAGCGCATAGCCGAGCGTGCCCCAGCCCACTGGATACTGCAGCCGACGTGTCCCCTCGACCTGGCCGTAGCCGCCGTACCAGTAGCCCGCGACGGCCATGTCGCACACGACCACGGTGTCCTCGTCCAGCGCCGCGTCCACCGCGCGCACGAACGTGAGGGCGGTCCGGCTGTCCGGCTCCGCCTCGAGGCGCGCCCAGGCGTCGGCGACCTTCGTCCGGGGAGCGACCTCGCGAGCCTCCACGAGCGGAAGCAGCGCGGCGATCGTCTCCCGCGCATCCCCGAGGACGGCCACGTCGGGCTCGTAGTTCTTGTCGAGGTCGTCGCGGTCGCAGTTGACGACCGCCAGGGAGCGCGGCATGGGCATGCGCCAGTTGCGCGTCATCATGCCGTCGAAGTCCGTGCCGATCGCGAGCAGGAGGTCCGCCTCCGCGACCAGGGCGGCCACCTCGGGCTCATGGGGCGGGAGCCCGACATGGCAGGGGTGTCCGACGGGGACCACTCCACGGGCGGAGTACGTCGTGACCACGGGCGCGCCGAGCAGCTCGGCGAGTTGCCTCACCTGTGGCTCGGCACCGCTCTGGACGGCCCCTCCGCCACACCACAGGACCACGTTGGCGGCGTTGTTCACGGCCTGGGCCAATGCCTTGACCGCGCTGGGGACCGGCTCGGGACGAGGGACCGCCGACACGGGCGACTCGACTCCGGGCATGGAGAGCACGTTCGTGGGGACGTCGATGTAGACGGGTCCGCGCGGCCAGGTCATGGCGGTGGTGACGGCCTCGTGCAGCGCTTCGGCAGCCTCGGCAGGGGTCCTGGGCCGGAAGACGGCCTTGGCCAGCGGCTCGAACAATGCGGCCTGGTCACGGGACTCGTGCAGGACTCCGCGCAGCACTCCGGGGCGGGCGAGGCTCGTGGAGATCTCACTGGCGATGACGACCACCGGCGAGCCGCTCGCGGCCGCCTCGCCGAAGGCGGCCACTGCGTTGGCGGCGCCCGGGCCGGTCGTGGTCAGGGCGAAGCCGGGCAGCCCGGTGGCGCGGGCGAACCCGTCCGCCGCGTAGACGGTGGTCTGCTCGTGCCTGGTGCCCACGATCGTCGGCGTGGACTCGTCGAGGTCGCTCCAGAACGCGAGGTTGTGCACGCCCGGGAGCCCGAAGACGACCGGGCAGTCGAGGGCGGCGATGTGATCGAGGTAGGCGCGCGCTACGGAGGCGGGCTGTGGCATCGAAGGTCTCCTGTCGTCAGTCTGCGAGGTAGACGGTGGTCGTGGTGGTGAAGAACTCGCGGGAGGCCCTGCCCTGCTCCTTGGGGCCGTAGCCGCTTGCCTTCACGCCACCGAACGGCACGTGCGGGTCGGCACCTGTGGTCTCGGAGTTGACGTGCAGCACACCGACGTCGAAGTGGGAGACGGCGTCCAGCGCGGCACCCAGGTTCGAGGTGAACACCGACCCCGACAGCCCGAAGTCACTGTCGTTCGCCAACGCGAACGCGTGGTCGCGGTCGACCGCCGACACCGATGCGAGGACGGGGCCGAACACCTCCTCGCGCCAGACAGCCGCTCGGGTGTCGGGCAGGGTCAGCACGCAGGGCCGTACGAAGTATCCGTCCTCGCTGCCGCCGATCCGCGGGAGGGCCGACTGGGCTCGCAACGTGGCCCCTTCGGCCTGGGCGTGCTTGACGGCTCGCGTGATGTCGCGTTGCGCCGAGCCCGAGGCCGCTGGTCCGATGGCCACGGCCGGGTCCAGGCCGTCGCCGACCTGGAGTGCTTCGACGAGCGCGTCGATCCGGTCGAGCAGGTCGTCCTCGACGTCGCGCTCGACGACGAGCCGCGACGTGGCCGTGCACTTCTGGCCGGTGGACACCATCGCGCCCGAGACGATCGCCCGCGCGGCGCGGTCGAGGTCGGCGTCGGCGAGGACCACGGCCGCGTTCTTGCCACCCATCTCCGTCTGGACGGGCTTGCGCAGCGCGGCGCACGTCTTCATCAGCTCCGTGCCGATCTCCGTCGATCCGGTGAAGGTGAGCGCATGGACGCCGGGGTGCTCCACGAGCGCCTGGCCGATCCGCCCGGGCCCGATGACCAGCGTGAGCACGCCCGGCGGGAGGCCGGCATCGTTGAGCGCCTGGGCCAGCCGGAAGGCGAGCAGCGGGACGAGGCTGGCGGGCTTCCACACGACGACGTTGCCGTGGACGAGCGCCGGCGCGATCTTCCACGCGGGGATGGCGATCGGGAAGTTCCACGGGGTGATGGCGGCCACGACGCCGAGCGGCTTGCGGGCGACGATGATCCGTTCGCCACGCCGCGGCGAGTGGAACATCTCGCCGGCGGGCCGGTGTGCCTCTTCGGCGTTGAACCGCAGGATCTCCGCGGCTCGGCGCACCTCGGCGATCCCCTCGGGAAGGGTCTTGCCCTCCTCGCGGGTCAACTCGGCTCCGAACTCGTCGGCGTGACTGTCGAGGATGTCGGCAGCCCTGACGAGGACGGCCGCGCGTTCCTTGACCGGCGTACGCGCCCATCCGCCCGCGGCCTCCGCGGCG
>JAJPEO010000198.1 GCA_021166815.1 Nocardioides sp. | reverse complement strand
ACGAGTGGCGCGGGGGCGCGGCGATAGCGCTGGCTGCGGTGGGCGCGCTGCTGCTCGCCTTCACCCTTGTGCCGACGTCGGCGTCGGTGCGACGCGGCCGGTGGGGCGACGTGCTCGAGGGGGCGACCCTGCTCTCGCTGCTGCCCCTGATGGTGCTGGCGGCCGGGTTCGTCGCCGCGGTGGCGGGCTGACCCGTGGCCACCAAGAAGGACCTCGTCGAGGCCCACGCCTTCAGCCGCCGCCGCCTGGTCACGGCCTTCGTCTCCGGCGCCCCCGGCGGTCGTGAGGTCGAGCCGGTGCGCCCCGGGCGCATCATCGTCGGCGGCGTCGCGCTGTCGGTCCTGCTGCTGGCCGGCGCGGCCATCGCCGGGTTCCTGCTCGGCCGACCGCCCGCGCAGTGGCTCGAGACCGGCAGCTTCATCATCTCCAAGGACACCGGCGAGCAGTACGTCGTCCTGCGCGGCGGCGACGACGGCGTGCTCCAGCGGGTCCCCAACTACGTCTCCGCACAGCTGCTCCTGGGCGAGGCCGAGCTCCAGCCGTTCACCGTGCGCGACAAGTACATCCGCACCGTCCAGCTCGGCGAGGACCTCGGGATCGAGGGAGCACCCGCGGGTCTTCCGGACCCGGACGGTCTCGTCCACGAGGGCTGGACCGCCTGCACCGACGACGACACCGGGGTGAAGGTCGTCGTCGACCGCGAGCCCGCGGTGGAGGAGCTGCGCGACCAGGCGTTCCTCGTCCAGGCCGGCGCCACGCGGTGGCTCATCGCGCCCTCGCCCGACGTCGCCGGGCGGCCCGGGCGCGCGTACCGCTTCGAGCTGCCCCGCGACGAGGTCGGCTTCGGCGCCATCGCCGACGACCTGGGCTTCGGGGTCGGCGTGGTCCGCGTGGACCGCGAGTGGCTCAACCTGTTCCCGATGGGCGGCGCCCTCGACGCCGCTGCCTTCGGCATCACCGACCGCGGCGCGCCGTTCAGCGCCGACGGTGCCCCCGACCTCGCCCGCTACAGCGTCGGTGACCTCCTGCGCACCCCCGACGGCGCGTACTACCTCCTCGGCGACGACAAGCCGCAGCGGCTCAGCGAGTTCGCCGGCATGGTCTACGACGCCGTGGTGGAGCCCGCCGTCACGCACCCGGGTGAGGTCCGCGCCGCGTTCGCCGTGCCCGAGTACCCCGACGAGTGGCCCGAGGTCCTGCCGGCCGCCGCGCCCGCCGGACCCATGTGCGCGCTCCTGCAGCCGTCGGCCCAGGCGGCTCCGGAGGTGCGGCTCGCCCACCAGCCCGGCGAGTCGGCCGACCCGGCAGGCCTCGAGCCCGGCGAGTTCGACGTCGACGTCGCGCCCAGCGGTGGTGCGTACGTCCTCTCCGGGTCCGACCAGTCGGCCACCGGCGGCACGCCGTACGTCATCGACACCAAGGCCCAGCGCTACGCGCTCGTCGGCTCCGAGGTGCCGTCCTACATCGGCTACGGCGACGTCGAGCCGCCGTTGGTGCCGTCGTCCTGGCTGGTCTACTTCGAGCCCGGGGTGGCCCTGTCCACGCAGGCAGCGCGCCGTGTCCCCGAGGACGCCGCGACGCCGTCCGAGGGTGACGCGGGCTGATGCGGACCCGTACGACCCTCGCGGCGGTCCTCCTCGCGACGGCGCTGCCGTGGAGCGTCGCGGCCCCGGCGCGGGCCGAGGAGCCGCCCTGCACGGTCGACCTGGTGCCGACCTCGGACCGTCAGCGCGACACCCGGGTCGAGGTCGACCCGGTCCACGAACGACTGCACGTCCCGGCCGCCCAGGAGATCGCGCGCGGGCGCGGAGTCAAGGTCGCCGTGATCGACAGCGGGGTGGCTCCGGTGGGCGGGCTGCGGCCAGTCCCGCTGTTCCGCGCGCCCGGTGTCAGCCCGCTGATCCTGTCGGGCCACGGCACGATCGCCGCGTCGCAGATCGCCGGCGACCGCGGCGTGGCGCCGGAGGCGCAGGTCTACGACGTGCGCGTCTTCGACCGTGACGGCGCCGACGCCAGCCAGGGCGAGAAGCCCGTCACCTCGGGGGCGATCGCCGCCGGCGTCCGAGCCGTCATCGCGAGGCACGCGGCCGAGCGCTTCGACATCGTCAACATCTCGCTGTCGGTGCGCGAGAACGACGCTGAGCTGGAGCGGGCGATCGCCGATCTCGTGGCCCTGGACGTCGTCGTCGTCGCAGCAGCCGGCAACCGCCGGGACGACACGGCCGGCACGAAGGGCACGCCTGACAGCGACGCCGACGTCTATCCCGCCGACTACCCCGGCGTGCTCGCGGTCACCGCCGCCGCCCCCGAGGGGGCCGCGCCGGCCGAGTTCGTCGTGCCCAACCGCGACACCGACGTGGCTGCGCCGGTGCTGGGCGGGGTGGCGGTCAACGCCAACGGCCAGGTCTGCGTGCTGCCCGACGTCGCGACGTCGTGGGCCGCGGCGCAGGTGAGCGGCGTGCTGGCCCTGCTGCGCGAGCGGTTCCCGCGCGACAACGCGGCTCAGCTGGTCGCGCGGCTGCTCGCCACCACCGAGGGGGTCGGCGACGTCGACGGCGTCCGCCGCGACCCGTGGACCGGGGCGGGTGTCGTGCAGGCGTACGACGCCCTGACGCGCGAGCTCGAGCCGGGACGCCGGGGCACGGTCGACGGGGCCGTGCCGTCCACCCGGAACGCCGCCCAGGCGCCTC
>JAJPEO010000197.1 GCA_021166815.1 Nocardioides sp. | reverse complement strand
GCCCACCGCGACGCGGCCGGGCGGCTGGTCGGAGAACGGGCGGGGGGTGTCGACCCGGCTGGAGACCTTGACCGGACCGTCGACGGCCCAGTCCCGCTCGGTCCAGTAGGCCTGCTGCTCGGCGTACGTCGTCAGCGTCATGCGGCTGATCCACTTGCACGCGCCCACGTAGCCGTACAGGCCGGGGACCACCATCCGTGCCGGGAAGCCGTGGGCCCGCGGGAGGGGAGCGCCGTTCATGCCGATCGCGATGAGGGAGTCGCGCCCGTCGAGGGCAACCCCCAGCGGGGTCGAGATCGTCATGCCGCCGACGTCGGTGGACAGGACCTGGTCGGCGGCGGTGCCGTCGATCCCGGCGAGGTCGAGGACGTCGCGCAGCGGTACGCCGAGCCAGCGCGCGCCACCGACGTACGGGCCACCGACCTCGTTGGAGACGCAGGTGAGGGTGATGTCGCGCTCCACCAGGCGCATCGCGGCGAGGTCGTCGAAGCCGATCTCGACCACGCGGTCGACGTCGCCGTCGATGGTGAGGGTCCAGTCGTCGACGTCGACGCGCGGCACGACCAGGCGGGTGTCGACGCGGTAGAACTCGCCGGGGGGCGTGCGCAGCGGCGTGATCCCCGGCACCGTGCGCTCCAGGCCGGCCGGGAACGGCGGCGCGGGGTCCGCGGGCGTCGGCAACGAGATGGCCGGCACGGCCCGGCTGGACGCGAGCCACTGGCCCGCCGCTCCGCCCGCGACGGCTGCGCCGGCCAGGGCGCCCGTGGCCAGCACGACGCCCCGGCGGCTGGGGCCGGCTCCGTCGGTGGCCCGGTCGCCGGTCCGGCCCGCGGAGACCAGCCACCGCAGCGCAGCCACCGAGGCTGCCCCGGCGACGAGGGACGGCAGGACGTCGAGCGTCCCGGCCGCGGGCCGCGTCGCGGCGGCGAGGGCTCCGACGAGGGCGAGCCCGGCCAGCCCCGCCGCGGCGGCGGACGGACGGCGTACGGCCACCCGGCCGAGCGCCGCGCCGAGTGCGAGGACCACCAGCAGCACCGTGCCGACGAGGACGGGCTTGTCGGCGGTGCCGAGCTCGCGGATGGCCCACTCCTTCAGCGCGGGCGGCGAACGGTCGATGGCCGCCGACCCGACGGCCAGCACCGGCGAGGTGTCCGGCTCGGTCACCCCGGCCACGAGGTGGCCGGTGGCGAGGCCGAGCAGGACCGCGACAGCGCCCTGGGCGCTGGGCCACCACGAGGGAAGGGCAGGCTGGTCAGGCTCCATGAGGGGAGTTCGGTGCGGCGGGGCCGGCGGATTGGCCACTCCTCAGCGTAGGACGCGCACGGCGGGGGCGGGAGGGTGCGGCAGGATGTCCGCCATGACCGAACTGGTGCACTACGACGTCGCGGACGCAGTCGCGACGATCACCCTCGACAGCCCCGCCAACCGCAACGCCCTGAGCCGTCAGCTCGTCACCGAGCTGGTCGAGCGCCTCGAGCGCGCCGCCGCCGACGACGCCGTCCGCGTGGTGCTGGTCGAGAGCTCCGGCAAGGTCTTCTGCTCCGGCGCCGACCTGTCCGAGGCGAGTGCCGAGGGCATGGAGCAGGGCACCCGCGCGATCGTCGACCTCCAGCGCCTCATCGCCACCATGGACAAGCCGGTCGTCACCAAGAACCTCGGCGCGGTCCGCGCCGGCGGGATCGGCATCGTCGCGGCCGCCGACATCGCCGTGAGCGCGGAGGAGGCGACCTTCGCCCTGACCGAGGTCAAGCTCGGCCTGGCCGCCGCCATCATCAGCCTGAGCGTGTTCCACCGGATGAACCCGCGCGCGGCGTCGCTCACGGCCCTCGGTGGCGAGGTGTTCTCGGGTGCCGACGCAGCGGCGTACGGGCTCGTGACCAAGGCCGTGCCCGCCGAGCGCCTCGACGAGGAGGTGGCGACGCTGTGCGCCAGCCTCGCGACGGGTGCCCCCCAGGGGCTGCGCGAGACCAAGCGCATCCTCAACCGCGACCTCGTGGCCCGCATCGACGCGCTCGGCGAGGAGATGGCGACCACCAGCACGCGCCTCTTCGGCTCCGACGAGGCGCGAGAGGCGATGATCGCCTTCCTCAGCCGCCCGAAGGGCTGAGGCGGGCCGTCAGCCGCGACGCAGGCGCGGGCCCAGCGTGGGCTGCTCCTGCTCGAGGTCGAAGCTGGCCCCGCGGGCCTCGTCGATCCACATGTCCATGGCCCAGTTCATCTTCATGACCGCGGCGCCCACGCGCACCCAGCGCGGGTAGGACAGGCACGAGCGGGGGACGACGGTCGTGAGGAGGCCGAGGTCACGGTTGTACGTGACGTCCGCGCCGTCACAGCTCACCGCGCGGCCGTTGCCGCGCATGATGTCGACGCTCTTGGGGAACCCGGCCCCGACGGTCGAGATGATCTCGAAGCGGTGCTCGTTGGTCCGCACGTAGGCCACCTGCATGTGCGGTCGGGCCTGGGCCCGGCGCAGCTTCATCCGCACCACGAGCCGGTTGCGGCGGTGGTTGATGTGCGTGCGCACGATGTCGGGGTCGGCGACACCCGGCGCCGGGGTGAGCGTGGGCTCGGACTCCGGGTCGTCGGCCATCGACAGGGCCTGGACGTCGTGGCGCTTGTCGCGCACGGTCTCCGACTCGGCGTGCGCGGGCGCGGCCAGGCTGGCCAGGACCGCGACGGACAGGACTGCGGGACCCACCATGCGGGTCGGGAACAGGTTCACGTGCTCTCCTTCTTGTGAGGCCAGAGTGTCTCCTGTGATCGGGCGCCGGCGTGGGCGTTCGCTCTTTTTCGCGCCGGCGGCAACCGTTTCCCGCGGCCAGCCGGTAGAACCGGCATGACCAGTACGACGACCACGCTCGGGAGGGCGCACGTGGCGAGTCCCAGCTTCGAGGAGTTCGTCGCAGCGCGCGCTGATGCGTTGCTGCGTACGGCTTACCTCCTCACCCGCGACCACGGACTCGCCGAGGACCTGGTGCAGACGGCCCTGACGAAGGCGTACCTCGCGTGGAGCCGCATCGACGGCGACCCGGAGCCGTACGTGCGCCGCATCATGCTCAACACCTTCTCCTCGTGGTGGCGGCGCAAGTGGAAGGGCGAGGTGGCCACCGAGACGCTTCCCGAGCACTCCGCGCACGACGAGGCGGCGGGCGAGTCCGTCGACCTGGCTGCCGCGGTCGCGCGGCTGCCGCGCCGCCAGCGCGCCGTGCTGGTCCTGCGCTACTTCGAGGACCTCACCGAGGCCCAGACCGCCGAGCTCCTCGGGATCTCGGTCGGCACCGTCAAGAGCCAGACGAGCAAGGCCCTGGCCCACCTTCGGATCGACCCTTCCCTCACCACGGAGGTGCAGTCATGAACACCCTCGACGACCTGCGCGACACCCTGGCCCGCGAGGCCGGCTCCGCGCCGAACGCCCACCACACCGAGCTCTCCCGCACGGCCCGCAGCAGGGCCGCCCAGCACCGCCAGCGCCAGCGCGCCCTCGCCGCGTTCGTCGCCGTCGGGGCGATCGGGACCGCCGGCCTGGTCGCCTCGTGGCCCGACGACTCCGGGTCGCCGGTGGCCGACACGGTGTTCGGCATCGACGTGCCGCAGGAGCAGCGCTCGCTCGGCTGGACCTACGACCTCGAGGTGGTCGAGGCGCGCACGGACGCCGCCACGGTCGAGGTCGAGCTCCCTGCCTCCGGTGAGCCGATGCTGGTGAGCTGGGCCACGGAGGGCGACGACGACGCCGTGCGCGTGACGAGGCCCTACGAGCGGGTCCCGTACGCCTCCTCCGCGGGCGACTTCGACGACTTCGTGTGGGTGCCGCCGGGGGACGGCGGTGTCGTGAAGGTGCAGGCGAGTGCGCCGGGCGTCGCCCTGGCGGTCTACGCGATCGACCGGGAGAAGCTTCCCGCGGGCGTGGGCGACATCAGTGGGCCCTTCTTCCGCAGGGACGTCGCCGGGCAGACGTTGCTCGGCGCAGCGGTCGGCGACCCGGGAGAGGCGCGGGTGGAGGTCGAGGTCGACGTGCCCGACGACGAGGACTCCCGCATCGGCCTCGCCCACACGTGCGCAGCCGCCCCGAAGGGCACGCAGGTGCACGTCGGGATCGCCGGTGAGGAGGGCGACCTGGTCTTCGGCGTCTGCCAGGGTGAGGAGTTCGACCCGGGCGGCAGCCTCAACAGTGTCTTCGAGAAGGGCGAGTTCGCGGGGCGGCGCGTGACCTTCCAGGTGTGGCTCACGCGGCGCGGTGTCGAGCTGTCGGGTGGTGACGCGGCCGACGTGCGCGTCGGACTGGGCGTCTACCTGGTCAACGAGAGCTCCGTGGAGGCGGCCGGCCAGCAGTTCGACGAGGTCCTCGAGAGCCACGGCCGGACCTGGCAGCTGGCCGAGGTCGTCACCGGCAAGCCCACCGAGCTGCGCGTCCGCGTGCCGCGGGACGGCGGGACCTACCTCCTCGCCGCCGGCTCCGACGGGGCGGCGAGCTACCGCGTCCGTGCCGACGGCACGCCGCTGGACGAGGTCGTGCGCCTCGGCGCCGCCGGCGCCATCGGCGAGGTGCTGCTGCCGCCCGGCACGAGCGAGGCGGTCCTGCAGCTCACGCGGGCCGAGGGCCAGGAGGGCGTCCTGCTCCTCTACCGGATGGAGTCCTGACCGCGGCCACGAGTGCTGGCTCTGCGGCCCCCGGCGCTACGCTTGCCTGTCTGCCACTGTGGGTGTGGCAGGCAGGCCCACGGGGGACGAGGAGTTGTGGTGAGCGACGAGCTCGAGGCGCGCGAGATCGCAGCGGAGCAGGTGTACGTCGACGAGGTCTACGTCCAGCTCGAGCACTCCGCCGCCAGCGCCCGCGAGCTGGCGCGCGAGGGCCACAGCCGTGGCCGGCTGGGCCACGAGGGCGGTCTCGTCGAGCGTGACGCGATGGTCTTCCAGGCCGCCAAGCGCATCGCGCAGCTCGACGCCGCCCACGAGGGGCTGGTCTTCGGCCGCCTCGACCTGGACCCGGCGATCGACGACCAGCCGCGCTACGTCGGGCGCATCGGCGTCCGCAACGCCGACCGCGACGTGCTCCTCATCGACTGGCGCGCCCCGGCGGCCGCGGTCTTCTACCAGGCGACCGGCGCCGAGCCCCAGGGCGTCGTACGCCGCCGCGTCCTGCGCAGCCAGCACCGCACGGTGGTCGGTGTCGAGGACGAGCTGCTCGACGACTCGGTCGAGACCGACCTGCCGATCGTCGGCGAGGGCGCCCTCATGGCCCAGCTCTCGCGCGCCCGTGACCGGTCGATGCACTCCATCGTCGCGACCATCCAGGCCGAGCAGGACCGGGCGATCCGGGCGCCGGGCAAGGGCGTCGTGTCGATCTCCGGCGGCCCCGGCACGGGCAAGACGGTCGTGGCCCTGCACCGCGCCGCGTACCTGCTCTACTCCGACCGCCGTCGCTACGAGGGCGGCGGGGTGCTCGTGGTCGGCCCCAGCGGGGTGTTCATGCGCTACATCGAGCGCGTGCTGCCCAGCCTCGGCGAGACCGCGGTGGCGTTGCGCTCCCTCGGTGAGGTCGTCAGCGGCGTCCGCGCCACGCGTCACGACGAGCCGGGGGTCGCCGACGTCAAGGGATCGGCGCGCATGGCCGAGGTCCTGCGCCGCGCGGCCCGCCAGCAGGCGCCGGGCAGCCCGACGAGCTTCCGCGTCTTCTGGCGCGACGACACCCTCGTGCTCGACCCGCCCACCCTGGGCCGGCTGCGTCGCCAGCTGATGTCGCAGGGTCGCCGCAACCGCCAGCTGCCGCGGGTGCCGCGGGCGCTGCTCGACCTGCTGTGGCGCCAGGTGCGCGGTGAGCGCGGGCGCGACCTGGGCCGCGAGCACTTCGACGACGACATGCTCTCCCACGACGGGTTCCTGGAGTTCGCCAGCGCCTGGTGGCCGCCGCTGGACGCGTCCACGGTGCTGAGGTGGCTGCACGAGCCGGAGTTCCTCGCCCGCGTGGCCGACGGCGTCCTCGGCGCCGACGACCAGCGGCTGCTGCTGAAGTCGTGGGGCCACGACGACCTCTCCATCGAGGACATCCCGCTCCTCGACGAGCTGCGCTACGCCCTGGGCGACGTCCCGCAGCGCACCGAGGACGAGCGCGACCTCGACGACACCGGCCTGCTCGAGGGCGGCATCGACATCCACGAGCTGACCACCGTCGCCGACCGCGAGTACTCCGCCGGCCGCGCATGGACGCCGCCGACGCACCGCATCGAGGACGACGGCTACGCCCACGTCCTCATCGACGAGGCCCAGGACCTCACCCCGATGCAGTGGCGCATGGTCGGGCGCCGCGGCCGCACCGCCTCGTGGACCGTCGTCGGCGACCCGGCGCAGTCGTCGTGGCCCGACGCCGCCGAGGCCGACGCCGCGCGGGCCGAGGCGCTGGAGGGCAAGGACCTCCACGAGTTCCACCTCTCCACCAACTACCGCAACTCCGCGGAGATCTACGCCTTCGCCGCCGACTACGCCCGCCGGGTGGGCCTCGACGCCGACCTGCCCGAGGCCGTACGCCGCACCGGCGAGGAGCCCCGCGTCATCGGCATCGTCGAGGACCTCGAGGCCGCCACGCGGGCAGCCGTCGACGAGATCGCCTCGCGCGTCGACGGCACCGTCGGCATCGTCGTGCCGGCCGCCCGCCGCTCCGAGGTCAACGCCTGGCTGGCGTCGTGGCCCGAGCGCGCCGACGACGCCCCCGGGGCGCGCGCCGCGGTCGACTCCAGCGTGACGCCGAGCGGCGAGGACCGGGTGGTCGTGCTCACCGGCCTCGACACCAAGGGCCTGGAGTTCGACGGCATCGTCGTCGTACGCCCCCAGGAGATCGAGGACGAGTCGACCACCGGCCGCGCCACCCTCTACGTCGTCCTCACCCGCGCCACCCAGCTCCTGACGACGGTGTCCTGAGCGGTGTCCTGAGCGATCCGTCATGCCGACCCGCACCCATGGGTGCGGATCGGCATGACGTATGACGGACCGTGCCCGGGGCCGACCGCCCGCGGACATAGGCTTCGCCCATGACCGAGCAGCCATCAGTCCGTGACCTCCTGGAGCAGATCCAGGGACACGGGGCCTGGGCGGTCATCCGGCGCAAGGCGGCGGCCACGGCCGGCCTCATCGGCGGTACGCCGCACGAGGTCGCGAGCCTGCTCGACATCCCGCTCGAGACGGGCGTCCCCGAGCCCGGCCGCAGCGCCGACCGGCTGGTCGCGGTGCCGTTCCGCCAGGTGCGCGAGCGGGGCTTCGCGGCCATCGACGACGGCGCCCCGCTCACCGTCGTCGACATCGAGACCGAGCACGAGGTCGCGGTCGAGGACCTGCTCGCGGCGTTGCCCGACGAGCCCGTCGACTTCAGCGACCGTGGCGGCTTCGAGACCGACGACGCGGCGTACGGCGACGTCGTGGAACGCATCATCCGCGACGAGATCGGTCAGGGCGAGGGCGCCAACCTGGTGATCGGTCGTCACTACCGCGCGGTGGTCGCCGACTGGAGCGCGGCGAAGGCGCTGACGGTGCTGCGGCGCCTGCTCGAGAACGAGCGCGGCGCCTACTGGACCTTCTGCTTCTTCACCGGCGAGCGCTACCTCATCGGCGCCAGCCCCGAGCGCCACGTCAGCGTGCGGGCCGGCGACGTGCGGATGAACCCCATCTCGGGCACGTTCCGCGTGGCGTCCCCGGGGGAGGGTTTCGAGGCTCGCTCCGCTCGCACCTCAACCAGCGAAGGCAGTGGCGACCCCGACCTCAAGCAGCGCCTCATCGACTTCCTCGGCGACGAGAAGGAGGTCTACGAGCTCTTCATGGTGGTCGACGAGGAGCTCAAGATGATGACCGACGTCTGCTCCGAGGGCGGGCAGGTGCTCGGGCCGTTCCTCAAGCCGATGACCCACCTCATCCACACCGAGTACCTCCTCGCCGGACGCACCGACCGCGACCACCGCGAGGTGCTGCGCGACACGATGTTCGCCGCGACCGTCACCGGCGCCCCGGTCGAGAACGCCTGCCGCCTCATCGCCGACTACGAGACCGAGGGTCGTGGCTACTACGGCGCGGCCCTCGCGCTGTTCGGGCGCGACGGGCAGGGCGTCCCGACGATGGACAGCCCGATCCTGATCCGCACCGCCGACGTCGACCTCGACGGCCGGCTCAAGGTGAGCGCCGGCGCGACGTTGGTCCGCGACTCGCAGGCCGCGTACGAGGTCGCCGAGACGCACGCGAAGGCCGGCGGAATCCTGGGCGCCTTCGGGCTGGTGCCGCGCGCCTCCACCCCGAGCGCGGACGTCGCCGACCTGGCCCGCGACGAGGACGTCGCCCTGGTGCTCGGCTCGCGCAACCAGCGGCTCTCGCGCTTCTGGCTCACCGACCAGGCCGGCGAGCCCGCCGACCCGGCGCTCAAGGGGAAGTCGGTCGCGATCCTCCACGGCGAGGACGACTTCGTGAACATGCTGCGCCACGTGCTCTCGGTGCTCGGCATGACCTCGACGATCGTGCGCCACGAGGACTACGTGACCGGTGCCTTCGACGGCCACGACCTCGTCATCGTCGGCCCGGGCCCGGGCGACCCGCGCGACGGCGACCACCCCAAGATCGCGGCCTTCCGCCGCGCCGTCGACGACCTGCTCGCCAGCGGCCAGCCGTTCCTCGCGGTGTGCCTGGGCCACCAGACCCTCTGCGAGCGCCTCGGCATCGACCTGGCCTACAAGGACATCGTCTTCCAGGGCACCCAGTCGGCCGTGCGCCTGGGGGACCGTACGGAGCGCGTGGGCTTCTACAACACCTTCGTCGGCCGGGTCGCCGATCCCGCTGCCCTCCCGGCGGGGATCACCGTCGACACCGACGAGGCGACCGGCGACGTGCACGCGGTCCACGGTCCCCACTTCCGGGGAATCCAGTTCCACGCCGAGTCGATCCTCACCGAGAACGGCTACGACCTGATCCACGACGCGGTGCGTGACCTGCTCCTCTGAGGCGCGGCAACCAAATCCGCCCGCGGCGCGTCTGCATGGGAGAGAGTGTCCCCGCGACCACGGGCGGTCGCGGGGGCGGAAAACGGGGGAACGGTGCGCGACGGACGTCGGATACTCGCGATGGTGCTGGCCATCGCGCTCGCCGGGGGCGCGCTGGCGCTGCTCGTGCGCGGGGGCGGCGCAGCGCCGCAAGCCGCTGCTGCGGACACCGTCGACCCGGCCGCGGTCGGCCCCGCGCCGGCGGCACGGGCGCAGGCCCGGTCCCTGGCCCGGCGTCCCAACATCGTGGTCGTCCTGATGGACGACTTCTCCATGGACCTCGTGCAGACCATGTACTCCGCGCACGCGATGAAGCGCCGTGGCGCCTCCTACGACCGCTCGTTCGTCGTGGACTCGCTGTGCTGCGTGTCCCGGTCGAGCTTCTTCACCGGGCAGTACCCCCACCAGACCGGCGTACTGACCAACACCTCCAACTTCGGCACCTCGCGTCTGGGCGGCTGGCCGGCCTTCCGCGACAACGGCAACCAGAAGCGCGCGTTCAACGTGCGGCTGCGCAACGCCGGCTACCACACCGCCTTCGTCGGCAAGTACCTCAACGAGTACGAGTGGTCACCCGGTCGCGCGGTGCCGCCGACGCCTCCCGGCTGGTCGCAGTTCAACGCCGTGTTCGGCTCGGCGTACGACGGGTGGGACTTCGCGAGCACGTACCTCGACAACGGCGCGCTCCGCCTCCGCCAGCACCCGGCCCCGCCGTCGTGGGCGAGCACCGCCGACAAGGACCGCGCCTATGCGGGCAAGGTCATCGAGGACCTGGCGCTGGGTGTGATCCGCCGCCGCGAGGCCGCCGCCTCGCCGTACTTCCTCGAGGTCGCGGTCTACGCGCCCCACAACCGCACCCAGCCGGAGGGGCACTACCCCGGCGACCCGATCTTCCCGCCGATGTTCCGCGACCGCGCCGGCGAGCGCAGCTGCGGCCGGGTGGTGTGCTCCAGGCTCACCACCGACGACCTGCCCGGCTTCGGCGACCGCCGCGGCGACAACCGGCCCCGCCTGCGCGACGGCTCGCGGGCGCGCGCCTGGAACACCGGGGTCCCGCTCCCGGCCAGCATCGCCCGGCGCGACCTGCGCGACCGCGCCCGCATGGCCCGCTCGGTCGACCGGACCGTACGCCGCATCCTGCGCGCGGTCGGCGACGACACCTACGTCGTGCTCACGTCCGACAACGGCTTCCACCTCGGGCAACAGGGCCTGGCCAGGGGCAAGGGCACGGCGTACGCCACCGACGTGCACGTGCCGCTCTACGTCGTCGGGCCGGGTGTCGTGCCGGGCGTGCGACGCGAGGTGAGCAGCAACATCGACCTGGCGTCAACGTTCGAGGACCTCGCCGGACTGCGCCCGGCGGCCTACCGCTCCGGCACGTCGCTGGTCCCGACCTTCGCCGACCCGGCGCTCAACCGGCGCCGCTTCGCGTTCTTCGAGCACACGCAGCAGACCCTCACCGGCGCCGACCCGGACGCTCCGTACACCGGCAGCGAGATGGAGCGGATCCCCAGCTACACCGCGGTCCGCTCGCGCGGGGCGCTGCTCGTGCGGCTCGACCTCGACCCGAGCCCGTGGCGCACGCAGTGGGGCTATGAGTTCTACCGCTACGTCAAGCACTCCTACGAGCGCGCCAACACCTTCGCCAACCCACGCCACCAGACGCAGGTGCGCGCGCTGCTGGGCAAGCTCGCCGAGTTCGACCGCTGCCGCGCGAGCATCGGCGACACCGCCGTCACCCGCGCCTGCCGCCGCATCACCCGCTGAACGCGCAGCGATAGCCTCGCCCGGTGACGCCGGACGTGATCGTGGTCGACCACCACGACTCCTACACGTGGAACCTCGTCCACCTCGTCGCCTCCGTCACCGGGGTGCTGCCGCGGGTCGTGCAGCACGACGAGGTCGAGCCCGACGACGTGCTGCGCCACTCCCACGTCGTGCTCTCACCCGGGCCGGGGCACCCGGACGACGTCGCCGACTTCTCGGTGGGTCGTGAGGTGCTGCTGGCCGGCACGCGCCCGGTGCTCGGCGTGTGCCTGGGGATGCAGGGCCTGGTCACGACGTACGGCGGCACCGTCGGCCGGGTCGAGCCGGCCCACGGCGAGGTGGCCCGGATCAGCCACACCGGCGAGGGGGTCTTTGCCGGGCTGCCCCAGGCGTTCGCGGCCGTGCGCTACCACTCGCTCGCCGCACTGGTGCTGCCCCCGACGGTCGTCGTGACCGCCTGGAGCGAGGACGGCATCGTCCAGGGCGTCCGCC
>JAJPEO010000155.1 GCA_021166815.1 Nocardioides sp. | reverse complement strand
CGTACGACGCGAGGTCGCTGGCGAGGAAGACCGCGAGGTTGCCGACCTCGTCGGGTCGGGCCATGCGGCCCATGGGGATCGTCCGCTCGATCGCGGCGACCGACTCGTCGCCGCCGTAGTGGTCGAGGGTGTGCTCAGTGCGGCACAGCCCGACGTTGATCGCGTTGACGCGGACCTTGGGCGCCCACTCCATCCCGAGCGACTTGGTGAGCGAGTCGACGCCCGCCTTGGCCGCGCCGTACGCCGCCGTGCCCGGAGAGGGCCGCAGCGCGCTGATGGAGGAGATGTTGACGATCGCGCCACCGCTCTCCTGCTGCTGCATGACGGCGTTGGCGGCCTGGGCGACGAGGAGTGGGGCGGTCAGGTTGAGGGAGAGCACCTTGTCGTGGAAGCGCGGAGACGCGTCGGCGGCCAGCGCGTACGGCGCTCCCCCGGCGTTGTTGACGAGGACGTCGAGGCGGCCGTGGTCGGCGACGATGCCGGCGACCATCGCGGACACCGACTCGGGGTCGCGTACGTCGCACTGCACGTGGGTGGTGCCGGGCTCGGGCGAGTCGACGGCCGAGCGCGCGCACGTGACGACGGTCGCGCCGGCGGCCACGAAGGCGGCGGAGATGCCGCGGCCGATGCCCTGGGAGCCGCCCGTGACGAGCACGACGCGACCGGACAGGTCGAGGGAGAGGGACATGGCTGCTACTCTACCAAGCAAGCGTTAGGTTTGTGCGAGCGCTTCAAGAGACCGAGATGAGGAACCCCGTGACCACCACCTCCGAGCTGGGACGCGACGGCATCTGCGTCATCACGACCAGCACCCCACCCGTCAATGCCCTCACCGTGCAGGGCTGGTTCGACCTGGCGTCCGCCATCGACGACGCCGGCGCCGACCCGGCGACGAAGGTCGTCGTCCTGCGCGCCGAGGGCAAGGGCTTCAACGCCGGCGTGGACATCAAGGAGATGCAGAACACCGAGGGCTTCGACGCCATCCTCGGCGCCAACCGGGGCTGCTACGCCGCCTTCAAGTCCGTCTACGAGTGCGCGGTCCCCGTCATCGCGGCGGTGCAGGGCCACTGCCTCGGCGGCGGCGTCGGCCTGGTCGGCAACGCCGACATCGTGGTCGCCAGCGACGACGCCTACTTCGGCGTCCCCGAGGTCAAGCAGGGCGCGCTCGGCGCGGCCACCCACATGGCCCGCCTGGTCCCCCAGCACCTCATGCGCACCCTCTACTTCACTGCCCGCACGATCAAGGCGACCGAGCTCGTCCAGCACGGCTCGGTCTACGAGGTCGTGCCTCGCGAGCGCCTCGACGACGCGGCCCTGGCATTGGCGGCCGACATCGCCGAGAAGGACACGCGGGTGATCCGGGCGGCCAAGGAGGCCCTCAACGGGATCGACCCGATCGACGTCAACAAGAGCTACCGCTTCGAGCAGGGCTTCACGATGGAGCTCAACCTCATGGGCGTGGCAGACGAGCTGCGTGACGGCTTCGCCGGCACCGGAAAGGCACAGGCACAGCGATGAACCCCCGCTCCAAGCTCATGTCCATCGACGACGTGGTCGGCCGCCTCGAGAGCGGCATGACCATCGGCATCGGCGGTTGGGGGCCGCGGCGCAAGCCCATGGCCCTGGTCCGCGCGATCCTGCGCTCGGACCTGACGGACCTCACCATCGTGTCGTGGGGCGGCGCCGACGTCGGCCTGCTCGCCGACGCGGGCAAGATCCGCAAGCTCGTCTACGCCTTCGTCTCCCTGGACTCCATCCCCCTCGAGCCGCTCTTCGTGCGCGCCCGCCAGGAGGGCACGATCCCCGAGATCGCCGAGTGGGACGAGGGCATGTTCTTCACCGGCCTCAAGGCCGCCGCGGAGCGGATGCCGTTCCTGCCCATGCGCGGCGGGCTGGGCAGCGACGTGATGGTCAACAACCCCGACCTCAAGACGGTCCAGAGCCCGTACGACGACGGTGAGACGTTCGTCGCCGTACCGGCTCTGCGCCTCGACGCCGCGCTGGTCCACATGAACCGCGCCGACGCCCACGGCAACGCGACGTACCTCGGGCCGGACCCCTACTTCGACGACCTCTTCTGCATGGCCGCCGACCAGGCGTTCGTGTCCTGCGAGCAGGTCGTCGACACCGCCGGCCTGACCGTCGACACCCCGGTGCAGCGCGTGCTGCTCAACCGGATGATGGTCTCCGGCGTCGTCGAGACGCCCAACGGCGCGCACTTCACGACGTGCACCCCCGACTACGAGCGCGACGAGGCGTTCCAGCGTCACTACGCCGCCGCCACCGCCGACCCCGAGCAGTGGGCGGCCTTCAAGGAGCGGTTCCTCTCCGGTGACGAGGAGGCCTACCAGGCCGCCGTCGCCGACTTCGCCAAGGAGGCGACCCGATGAACGAGATCACTCGTGCTGACGTCTGCGCCGCCGCGGTCGCCGACGCCTTCAAGGACGACGGCGAGATCTTCGGCTCGCCGATGGGCATCATGCCGATGCTGGGCGTGCGGCTGTGCAAGCTCACGTCCAACCCCGACCTGGTCCTCTCCGACGGCGAGGCGATGTTCCTCGGCGGCGTGCCGCCGCTCTTCGCCAAGGGCGACGTGCTCGAGGGCTGGATCCCGTTCCGCCGGGTCTTCGACATCATCGTCTACGGCAAGCGCCACGTGATGATGGGCGCGACCCAGGTCGACCGCCACGGCAACCAGAACATCTCGGCCATCGGCGACTTCGCCAAGCCGACGCGGCAGCTGCTGGGCTCGCGCGGCGCGCCGAGCAACACGGTCAACAACCGCACCTCGTACTGGGTGCCCCGCCACTCCCCCCGCGTCTTCGTCGAGCAGGTCGACGTCGTCTCCGGCGTCGGTCCGAAGCGGGCCCGTGAGGCGGGTGCGGAGAAGTACAACGACATCCACCGCATCGTCACCAACCTCGCCGTCCTCGACGTCAAGGGCGCCGACGACACCGTACGGCTGGTCTCGGTGCACCCGGGCGTCACCGTCGAGGAGGTGCAGGGCGCGACCGGCTTCGAGCTCGCGCTGCCCGAGGGCGGGGTGCCGACCACCCGCGAGCCGAGCGAGGCCGAGCTGGTCATCATCCGCGAGGTGCTCGACCCCAAGGGCCTGCGCTTCAAGGAGGTCCCGGCGTGATCGAGCAGCAGCTCCGCACTCCCCTGACCGAGCTCGTCGGCGTACGCCACCCGCTCGTGCAGACCGGCATGGGCTGGGTCGCCGGGCCGCGACTGGTCAGCGCGACCGCCAACGCCGGCGGTCTCGGCATCCTGGCCAGCGCCACGATGACCCACGCCGAGCTGGAGTCGGCGATCATCGAGGTCAAGGGCCGCACCGACCAGCCCTTCGGCGTCAACCTGCGTGCCGACGCCGCCGACGCGCCCGCGCGCTGCGACCTGCTCATCGAGCACGGCGTCAAGGTCGCGTCCTTCGCCCTCGCGCCCAAGCCCGAGCTGATCGCCAAGCTCAAGGAGCACGACATCGTCGTGATCCCGAGCGTCGGCCTGCCCAAGCACGCCACGAAGGTCGCCTCGTGGGGCGCCGACGCGGTGATGATCCAGGGCGGCGAGGGCGGCGGGCACACCGGCTCGACGCCGACGACGCTGCTGCTCCCCTCCGTCCTCGACGCGCTGCGCGAGTCGGGCTCAGAGATCCCGGTCGTCGCCGCGGGCGGCTTCTTCGACGGCCGCGGCCTGGCCGCAGCACTGTCGTACGGCGCCGCCGGCATCGGGATGGGCACGCGCTTCCTGCTGACCAGCGACAGCGCCGTGCCGCAGGCCGTCAAGGAGCTCTACCTGTCCCACGACCTCAACGGCACCGTGGTCACCGACAAGGTCGACGGCATGCCCCACCGCCTGCTGCGCACCGACCTCGTCGAGCAGGTCGAGGAGCAGAGCCGGCTGCGTCGCCTGATCCCCTCGGCCAGGAGCGCCCTGGAGTTCAAGAAGCAGGCCGGCATGTCGTGGCGCGAGCTGCTCGTCGACGGCCGCGCGATGCGTCGCGAGCAGGGCCGCACCGTGGCCCAGATGGCCCTCGCCGCCAACACCCCGATGCTGCTCAAGGCCGGTCTCGTCGAGGGCGACACCCACGCGGGCGTGCTCGCCAGCGGCCAGGTCGTCGGGCTCCTCGACGACCTGCCCAGCTGTGAGGACCTCATCGACCGCGTGGTCACCGAGGCGGTCGAGCAGCTGACGCGGGCGCACGGGTGTCTGGCTGCGTCACAATAGGAGGCATGGACGACAGCGAGAAGGCCGAGAGGCCCCGCAACGAGCCGCCCCACGAGCACAAGGGCGTCGTGCACTCGGCGACGGACCTGTTCCTGAACAGCACACGCATGCTGGTGGAGCAGGTGGCTCGCGCTGGAGGGGCCGGCGCGCAGGCCGTCGTCCCCGATGCGGTCCTCTCGTCGGCCACCCGCATGCTCGAGTCCATGCGCAGTGCCGTCGAGTCGGCCCCACAGGTCGGCGACGAGCTCGAGATCGTCCTGAAGGAGATCCGTGCGAAGAGGCTGACCATCAAGGCCATCAACGCCGAGCTGGCCGTCCTGGACGACCAGCTGGAGATCCTGGAGCGTTCGTTGGCGCCGCTCGCGGCCTGGAGCGCCCAGTGGAGCAAGGTGCAGCACACCCTGCTGCACTCCCTCGACCTGCCGGAGGGCGAGGAGGGCTGATCAGCCCGCGGGCTCCTGCCCCCGGGAGTCGCGTCGCTCCTGGAGACGCGCCTGGGCCTCTGGCAGGTAGGTGAGGCACGGAGCCTCTGCGCCCGGATGCCTGGACGTGAGGTGGAGGATCCATCGATCCATCGCGGCCATGTAGCCGTTGCCCTCTCCCCGCCGGCGGGTACTCCAGGCGCGGGTGCCGGTCCCCGGCCGGGGGACCTCACACTGCGTGCAGGAGATCGTGTAGGCGAAGGAGTCGTCGCGACTCACGTCGATGCGGACCGCGGCCAGCGGCCCGGCCTCGGCGCTGGCCTTCCTCTGTCGGGCGGAGCGGCTGGCGGGCACGGGGACCTCGGTTCGTGGTCGGGGACGGCCGTCACAGCGTAGGCCGTGCGGGAGGGTCGCCTAGCTCCTGCGGACGAACTCGGACTTGAGCTGCATGGGACCGATGCCGTCGATCTTGCAGTCGATGTCGTGACCGCCGAATCCGTCGGCGAGACGGATGTTCTTGACCTTGGTGCCGACCTTGACGACGAGTGAGGACCCCTTCACCTTCAAGTCCTTGACCACGGTGACGGTGTCGCCGTCAGCGAGCGGGGTGCCGTACGCGTCGGTGATCCCCTGCGACTCTGCCTCGGCGGCCTGGTCCGCCGCGGTCCATTCGTGGCCGCACATGGGGCAGACCAGCAGCGCCCCCTGCTCGTAGGCATAGGGCTCGCGGCACTCGGGGCAAGGGGGCAGTTCGGTCATCTCAGGTCATCTTCCTGGCTGGAGGCGGTTGCGGCGGTGTGGACGATGCGGGCAGCGTGCAGACGGGCGTGCGCGATCGCTGCCGGGGTGTCGGCGAAGAGGTGCCGTTCGTGGGCGAGGTGGCTGTACACGCCGAGCTCGCGCAGGACCCCCTCGTGGGTCGGCTGCACACCGGAGAGCAGGACGGTGATCCCCCGGCCCTCGAGCCGGCTGATCGTGTCGGCCAGGACGTGCGCGCCGGTGGCGTCCATCGTGGTGACCCGCGACATGCGCAGGACGACGACGCGTACGTTGCCGACGTCAGCCAGCTGGAGCAGGAACTCGTGCGCAGCGGCGAAGAACAGCGGACCGTCGATGCGGTACGCCACGATGTGCTCGTCGAGCAGCGACTGCTCCTCGTCGGTGTGGTCGCCCTCATCGAGCGGCACCTCCTCGAGGCGGGCGGTCTTCGCGGTCTGCCGGAGGGCGACGAACCCGGCGACGACGAGACCGAGGATGACCGCCGTCACCAGGTCGAAGAGGACGGTCGCTGCCGCGGTGATCACCAGGACGGTCGCGTCGCCGCGCGTCGAGCGAGCCAGCGCCCGGAGGCTGGAGACCCGGACCATGTGGAGGGCGGTCGCGACGAGCACGCCCGCGAGAGCGGCCAGGGGGATCTCCGAGACCCAGCGCGCGGCCGCCAGCACGACCGCGAGAAGGACCAGCGCATGGGTGAACGCGGCCAGCCGCGAGGTGGCACCGGCGCGTACGTTGACCGCTGTGCGCGCGATCGCCGCGGTGGCAGGGATGCCCCCGAACAGGGGCGAAGCGAGGTTCGCGAGACCCTGGCCGAGGAGCTCGCGGTTGGAGTCGTGCCGCTGTCCCACGCTCATCGCGTCGGCGACCGTCGCGGAGAGCAGGCTCTCGAGTGCCGCCAGGGCCGCGACGGCGATCGCGGGCAGCACCAGGGCCTGCAGGTCGCCCAGGGCGACGCTGGGCAGCCTCGGCGCCGGCAGTCCGGCGGGGATGCGGGCGATGGTCGCGGCACCGAGGTCGAAGAACGAGTTGGCGAGGGTGGCCACCACGACCGCGATCAGGGAGCCGGGAAGGGCAGGGCGGACCCGGGTGATCACCATGATCGCGAGGGTGACCATCGCAGCCATGACGACCGGCACCCACGTGGGGTTCTCGACCCAGGCGCGGACCGCCCCCACGGCCAGGGACAACACCTTCTCGGCCTCGACGTCGACGCCGAGTGCGCCGGGGAGCTGCTGCAGGGCGATGATCGCCGCGATGCCCAGGGTGAAGCCCTCCACTACCGGCACCGGAACGTAGCGGATGAAGCGGCCGGCGCCGGCGAGGGCGAGGCCGACGAGGATCAGTCCGGCCAGGAGCCCGACGACCAGGACCCCGTCGGCGCCGTACGTGGCGAAGATCGGTACGAGGACCACGGTCATCGCCCCCGTCGGCCCGCTCACCTGCACCCGGCTACCGCCGAACACGGCGGCGACGGCTCCGGCCACGATGGCGGTGACCAACCCGGCGGTCGCGCCCATCCCCGAGCTCACACCGAAGCCCAGCGCCAGGGGCAGTGCGACGAGCCCGACCATGAGCCCAGCGGTCAGGTCGCGCCGAGGGCGCGCATGCTGCCAGTCACTGCCCCGGGGCATCAGGTTCCGGACTCGAGCGCCCCACTCGGGCATGACACGCCGCGGGGAACGACTCGGCTCGGCGGAGGTCTCGAGCATCAGCGAGCCGTCTTCGGCGAGGGGGCAGCCGTGGGGTCTTCATCCACGTGGACCAGGTCGGCCAGGATCCTCCTGGCGCTGATGAGCAGGTCGCGAACCTCGGGGGCGGCGATCGAGTACCTGACCTCCCCTCCTTCGCGGCGCGCGACGACGAGGGAGGTGCGCCGCAGGACTGCCAGCTGCTGCGACAGGTTGCTGGGCTCGATCGTGATCTGGGCCAACAGCTCGTGCACTGCATGGTCGCGCTCCGAGAGCAGCTCGAGGATCCGGATCCGGGCCGGGTGGCCCAGGGTGCGGAAGAACTCGGCCTTCGCCTGGTAGAGCGGCACGCTCACGGACTGACTCCCCTCCTGGCCCGCTCACCCGAGCGGGCCACTGTGCAAGGTTACATGACTTGCAAACATCTTCAACTCTTGAATCGAGAGCATGCAGCACCCCGCGTTGCGCAGCGACACCGCCTACTGTCGGAACATGTCCAGCGACGAGAAGGCCATCTGGCAGCGCTACTACAAGGAACGCCGCGAGGCGCTGATCTCCAAGGTCGAGGACCTGTCCGAGTACGAGGCTCGCAGGCCGCTCACACCGACCGGAACCAGCCTGATCGGGATCATCAAACACGTCCTCAACGTGGAGGCGCTCTACCTCGGCGCCACCTTCGGACGCCCGTTCCCACAAGCCGACGAGCTGGTCACCGACGAGGCGTACGAGGCCGATCCGCAGGCCGACTGGTACGCCACCCTCGAGGAGACCACCGCCGGCATCATCGACCTCTATCGCCGGGTGATCGCTCACGCCGAGCAGACCGTCGACCTGCTCGATCTCGACACCGTCGGCCACGTCCGGCACTGGGGCGGCAAGAAGGTCACGCTGCACTGGATCCTGGTGCACAACTTCACCGACCTCGTCCAGCACAACGGCCAGGCCGACATTCTGCGCGAACAACTCGACAGCACCGTTGGCTGGCGGCAGCCGGGCGACAACGTCCCGGAGGGGTACGACTGGCCGGCGTACGTCGCGAAGCTGACCCGGCTCGCCGAGACGTTCCGTCAACAGTCTTCGAACGTGTCCGCCACTCCAAGGGACCCACAGCAGTAGCGCATGCGTCTGCGAGGGCGAACCGGACGGCAGACGGAAAAGCCAGTTGTCTGTTGTGGCATGTGGTGACTGCTGACCATCGCCGGGGCGGCGCAGCATCTCGGTGCGTCGGAGCATCGTGTCCAGCAGATGCTCACCACCAGCGACCTCAGCCTCATCGCTACAGAACGGAGTTGAGTCAGCGGTGCGGGTGCGCTGGCTCGCTAGTGAGGTGTCCCGCACCCTCGAAACTGTCCGTCCGCCTCGCGTGGGCGCACATGACCGGTGCGGGAGCCCCGGGGCCTGGTCAGCGGCCAGGGGCGCTCTGCCTGGTACGGCGAGCGTTCATGCGCAGCTGCGTGACCCGGGCGACCCCAGCGATGGCTACCACCACACCCCCGCCTACCGCGGCGATGAACAGCGCCATTCCAAGAGGGATGGTTCCCGACATACCAAGGAACTGGACT
>JAJPEO010000136.1 GCA_021166815.1 Nocardioides sp. | reverse complement strand
GTGGCGGACACCGGCGCTCGTGGCCAGCGCCGAGCGCCACGCCAGCGTCGAGTGGTGGTCGAACGCCGCGCGCCGCACGGCCAGGCTGTGCTCCTCGCGGCGCAGGGGGTCGTCGAGGTCGACGCCCGCGGCCAACGCGTCGCGCAGAGGGGCGGCCAGCGGCAGTGCCGAGTCGGGCAGTCGTGGCAGCACGAGGGGTACGCCGCTCATCGCCAGCGCGAGCAGGTCGGACAGGGCGACCGCCGGGTCGACCTGCACCCCCTGGTGGGCGCGCGCGGCGGCCACGACGGCCTCGGTGACGGGCCCGCGCGCGAGGTCCGCGAGGTCGACGACGGGCTCGGTCCACTGCTTCTGGTAGCCCACGGGGTTGAACACCCGCTCGTCGACCGGCTCGGGCCCGGGGTCGGTCACGACCGTCGGCGCGCGGTCGGTCACCGGGTGGACCGCGACCTCGCCCTCGGCGGGGGCCACGACGACATCGGGGGGCACGTCACGCTCGGGGTCGCCGGCGTCCGCGACGTCGGCCACGACCAGGGTGCGGGGGTCGAGGCCGGGCACCGGGGGCCGCCCGGCATAGGCCGTGACGAGGCCGCCCTGCGCGGTGTCGCCCGCGCCGGCCGCCTGTCGCCCCATCTCGAGGACGACGTGCTGGGCGCGGACGCCGGCGCTGAAGCGGGCGACGGTCAGGACGCCGCGATCACCGGCGTGGCGGGCGACGAGGTGGGACGCCGCGGGCCAGTCGGGGCGCGGCGACAGGACCCACGGCACCTCGGCGTCGGTGAGCCAGCACGCGAACGCGCGACACATCCCCAGCGGGGGCAGCCCGCCGACCATGCGCCGCAACCGCGCGCGGTCGCCCGCGACGACGAGCACGGAGCCCCATCCTCGGCGCGGCTCGCGCAGGTCGGCCACCCCGACGACGTGGGGGGCGAGGCCGGCCACGTCCTCGATGCCCTGCAGCGCCTCCAGCGCCAGGCCGTCGGCGTCGTCGACCAGGACAAGGGTCGGCCCCGGCAGCCGCAGGTCGTGGAGGGGATGGCCGGGCACGGGTCAGCGCTCCCGGCGCAGCACCTTGCGCACCGACTTCCGGACCCCGGCCGGCACCATCGCCCGGACCGCATGGGGCACGCGGTCGGCGGCGTACGGCTTGGCCTGCTGCGGCGCCGTGGCCTGCTGCTTCTCCCGCGCCGCCTGCCGCGCCTTGCGGGCGCCGTCGCGGCGGGCCGCCGCGATGCTGGCGCCCACGAGCGCCTCGGCCTCGGCGTAACGGTCGGCGTACGCCTCGCGCAGCTGGTCGAACGTGCGGTGCGCGTCGGCGTCGTCGCGCTCGGGGTCGACGACCGCGTCGAGCACGGCCCAGGTCTCGTCGGCGATCTCGCGCAGCCATGACGGGACCGGCACGTCGTCCCACGTGAGGGTGACCCGGTGGAGGTCGGGGTCGATGAACCGGTTGACCTCCTCGACGGCCTCGGGGCGCGCGTGGCGCAGCGCCTGCAGGTCGAACGCGTCACCGAGGGCGAAGACGGGCGTGGACCAGTCGGAGAGCAGGTCGACGTAGCGCACGAAGCGGCGCTGCTGGCCGCGCGTGGTCGCCTCGGTGTGGAGCATCATGTTGATCCAGCCGGCCGTGCGCGTGATGAGGGTCCGGTCCGAGCCGTGCGCGCCGAGCTTGCCGTAGTACTTCTGCTTGCTCCCGACGACCTCGGTGACCGGGCGCAGCATCGTGATGTACGACGCCGTGGCGTCGCAGGCGTGGGCCGAGTCGGCCCACAGGTCGACGAACCACGACGTACGCGGGTCCTTCACGACGATCTCGTCGACGGGCTCGCCGTCCTCGCCGGCGAACTTCGCGCCCAGCCACTGCGCGACACGCTCACGGACCGCGGGGTCCTGCGCGGCCAGGGCGGCGTCCTCGCCGGCGCGCGGGCGGGCGTCGGAGACGGTGACATGGCTGCGGCCCAACAGTTCGTCGTGGAGGTCGACCACCCACCGCGGCTCACCGAAGCCCTTGGGGTTGGTGCGGTTGGCCACCACCTCGGGCTGGGGCACGTGCACACCGAGCGTGCGCAGGGTGCCGGACATCGCGCTCGTCCCACTGCGACCGGACCCGACGACGAAGACGGCCCTGCGATTGCTCATGGGTCGAACCCTATCCGGGGGCGCGCCCGGGTTCCCGGCCTCTCCCACGCGTCGTGTGACGCAGGGCACACTGGCGGGCATGGATCCGATGACACCGGCCTACGGCACCGGGCCCCTCCTGATCATCGCGGCTGTCGCGGTGGCGGTGCTGCTGTTCCTCATCATGAAGGTCAAGCTGCACGCCTTCCTCGCCCTCGTGCTCGTCAGCCTCCTGACGGCCGTCGCCGCGAAGATCCCCCTCGGCGACGTGCCCGGCGTGCTCCTCGGCGGCTTCGGCAGCACCCTCGCCTCCGTCGCGCTGCTCGTCGCCCTCGGCGCGATGATCGGCCGACTCCTGGAGGTCTCGGGCGGCGCCCAGAGGCTCGCGGACACACTCATCGCCCGCTTCGGCGAGCACCGCGCACCCTTCGCACTGGGTGTCGCCTCACTGCTCTTCGGCTTCCCGATCTTCTTCGACGCCGGCCTGGTCGTCTTCCTCCCGATCATCCTCACCGTGGCACGTCGCTTCGGTGGGTCGTTGCTCTACTACGCCCTGCCCGCAGCGGGTGCCTTCGCCGCGATGCACGCGATCGTGCCGCCGCACCCCGGCCCCGTCACGGCAGCCGAGCTCCTCGGCGCCAACATCGGCCTCACGACACTGATCGGGATCCCGGTCGCGATCGTCACCTGGTACGTCGGCTCCTACCTGTTCTCCAAGTGGGCCGGCAAGAAGTTCGACATCGACATCCCCACCTCGATCCTCGGTGAGATCAACACCTCCACCGAACCCGTCGACGGCCGCGCGCCCACCTTCGGCGCCGTGCTGGGCGTCCTGCTCCTCCCGCTGGTGCTGATCTCGTTCAACACCGTGACCGACACGCTCGCCAGGTCCGGCGTCATCGACGGCGACACGTGGTGGGCCGGCGGGCTCAAGCTCATCGGCACCACCTCCATCGCGCTGCTGATCACCGTGCTCGTCGCGATGTGGGTCCTGGGCCTGCGGCTCGGTCGCAGCAACAAGGACGTCGAGGGCCTGCTCAACGACGCCCTCGGCCCGATCTGCGCGATCATCCTCATCACCGGCGCCGGCGGCATGTTCGGTGGCGTGCTGCGCTACAGCGGCATCGGCGGCGCGCTGGCCGACTCGCTCAACGACCTCGGCATGCCGCTGATCCTCGCGGCCTTCCTGATCTCCACCGGCCTGCGCGTGGCGCAGGGCTCGGCCACGGTCGCCCTGACGACCACCGCCGGGCTGCTGTCGGAGTCCGTGCTCGCCGACGGCAGCATCAGCGAGGTGCAGCTGGTCGCCCTGGTCGTCGCCATCGCGGCCGGCGCCACCGTCCTCTCCCACGTCAACGACTCCGGCTTCTGGCTGGTCAGCCGCTTCTTCGGCCTCAGCGAGTCGGTCACGCTGCGTACGTGGACCGTCATGGAGACGACGCTCGGCCTCACCGCGTTCGTCCTCGCGCTCGGCCTGTGGGCGGTGGGTTGATGCCCCTGCACGTGGTCTTCATGGGCGTCTCGGGCACAGGGAAGAGCGCCGTCGGGCGCCCGGTGTCCGAGGCGCTCGGCCTCACCTTCGCCGAGGGCGACGACTTCCACCCCCGGGCCAACATCGACAAGATGTCGTCGGGCGTCCCCCTCACCGACGAGGACCGCTGGCCCTGGCTGCGCGAGCTCGCCGACTGGACCGCCCGCCACGCCGCCGCCGGCAAGGGCACCGGCGTCGCCTGCTCGGCGCTGCGGCGGGTCTACCGCGACGTGCTGCGCGAGGGCGACCCCGACACCGTCTTCGTGCACCTCGCCGGCACCGCCGACGTCATCCTCGAACGGATGGGCTCGCGCGAGCACTTCATGCCCGCCAGCCTGCTCGACTCGCAGTTCGCCACCCTCGAGGACCTCGAACCCGACGAGGACGGCATCGTCGTCGACATCTCCCGGCCCCTCGACGACCTCGTCGCCGAGCTGGTGGACGCGCTGGGACGGCGTACGGCCTGACGGAATCACCGGATAACCCCCAGTGCGCCGGGTTTGATGCGGTTGCAGCGGCCGACAACCGGGTGAAGTGCGCGAGCCCGACCCACTCCTCCAGGTTCGCCCCCGTTGCACCGGTCGACAACGTGGCCACATGGGGGTTATCCGGTGATTCCAGCCGCAACGCGCCACGCGCGAGGCCCGGGGAAAGAGCCCGTACGGGCCTCCAGCACCCTCAGCCGTTGGACCTCGGCTGCGCGGCGATCAGGTCGGCGTACCACTGGAACGACTTCTTGGGCGTGCGGACCAGGGTGTCGTAGTCGACGTGCACGAGGCCGAAGCGCTGGGCGAAGCCCTCGGCCCACTCGAAGTTGTCCATCAGCGACCACGTGTAGTAGCCGCGGATGTCGACGCCGCGCTGGACGGCTTCCTGGACGGCCTTGAGGTGGGCGCGGAGGTAGTCGATGCGGGGCTGGTCGTCGACGACGCCGTGCTCGTCGGGGCCCATGTTGTAGGAGCAGCCGGACTCGGTGATGTAGATCGGCGGCAGGGCGGCGCGGTAGCGGGCGCGGAACATGATGAGCCACTCGCGCAGCGCGTCGGGGACGATCGGCCACCCGAAGTCGGTGGTGGGGTAGCCGACGACCTCGCGGTACTCGAACGGCATCTCGGCGTCCTCGCTGGTCGAGGCCGCGACCCGCATCGGGTTGTAGTAGTTGACGCCGTAGAAGTCGAGCGGCTGGCGGATCGTCGCCATGTCGCCCTCGACGATGTCCTGCTCCATGAGCGGCTGCAGGTCCGCGGGATAGCGGCCGAGCAGCATCGGCTCGAGGAACATGCCGTTCCAGAGCGCGTCGAACAACTTGCTCGCGCCCACGTCGGCGTCGTCGTCGCTGTTGGGCCAGATGGGTGCGTGGTTGTTGGCGCAGCCGATCGAGGTCGCGCCGGCCCGGCGCAGCTCGATCGCGGCCCGGCCGTGGGCCAGCAGGACGTGGTGGGCCACGCCGAGGGCGTCGAAGAGGAGGGCCTTGCCGGGCGCGTGCATGCCCAGGCCGTAGCCCAGCATGGTCACCACGTTGGGCTCGTTGATCGGGATCCAGTGCTCGACGCGGTCGGCGAGGCGCTCGCCCACGATCGCGGCGTAGTCGGCGAAGCGATCGACGGTGTCGCGGTTGAGCCAGCCGCCGTCGTCCTCCAGCGCCTGCGGCAGGTCCCAGTGGTAGAGCGTCGCCATCGGCTGCTGGCCGTTGGCGAGGAGCTTGTCGACGAGCCGGTCGTAGAAGTCGAGGCCGGCGGCGTTGGCCGGGCCGCGCCCGGTCGGCTGGATGCGCGGCCAGCTGATGGAGAAGCGGTAGCCGCCCGTGCCGAGCGCCTTCATCAGCGCCACGTCCTCGTCGACGCGGTGGTAGTGGTCGCACGCGACGTCACCGGTCGAGCCGTCGGAGACCTTGCCCTCGGTGTGGACGAACGTGTCCCAGATGCTCGGGCCCTTGCCGTCCTCGTCCCACGCGCCCTCGATCTGGTAGGCGGCCGTGCTGGTCCCGAAGCGGAACCCGGGCGGCAGCATGGGGAAGTCGGAGGCCGGGGAGGTCACACCAGCGAAGATATCCGCATGACAGTGGTGCTGTACGCCGGTTCGCAGAGGTCGTCGGAGTCTGCTCCGGGTCGCGTGACGCACCACTCCTTCTCGTTCGGTCCGCACTACGACCCGGCCAACCTGGGCTTCGGCCCGATGGTCTGCCACAACGACGACGCCCTGGCCCCGGACGCCGGCTACCCCGACCACCCGCACACCGACCTGGAGATCGTCACCTGGGTGCTCGAGGGCGCGCTCGTCCACACCGACTCCACCGGCGGGCGCCACGTCCTGGAGGCCGGACGGGCCCAGGTGCTCTCGGCCGGCAGCGGCCTTCGGCACAGCGAGATCGCGGATGCCGCGTCGGGCGCGTGCCGGTTCGTCCAGGTGTGGCTGACCCCGTCCGAGCCCGGGCTGCCGCCGCGCTACGCCATCGGCGAGGCGCCGGCGCTGGGCGACGGCCTCGTGGAGGTGGCCGGCGGGTCCGCCCTCCCGGTCCGTACGCCCTCCGCCCGGCTGCTCGTCGCCCGCCTCGACGCCGGACGTTCGGTCTCGCTGCCGGACGCACCGCTCCTGCACGTCTTCGCCGCGACCGGCGAGGCCGCGGTGGGCGACCACCGCCTGGTGGGCGGGGACGCCGTACGGATCACCGGCGAGCCCGGGCACACCGTCACCGCGCAGGCACCCACCGAGCTGCTGGTGTGGAGCTTCAGGGAACCAGCACCCCGGGGTTGAGGATCCCCTCCGGGTCGAGCTCGGACTTGACGGCCCGCAGCACCCGTACGCCGACCTCGCCGATCTCCTGGGCGAGCCAGGGCTTGTGGTCGGTGCCGACCGCGTGGTGGTGGGTGATCGTCGCACCCGCGGCGATCATCGCGTCGCTGGCCGCGACCTTGGCCGCGTGCCACTGGGCCTGGGGGTCGTCGCCCTGGCGCGCGGCGACGGTGAAGTAGAGCGAGCAGCCGGTCTCGTAGACGTGGGAGACGTGGCAGAGGACGAGCGTGCCCTCGCCCAGCGTCGCCTCCAGCGCGGCCTTGACGTCGGAGTGGAGCCGCTCACGGTTCGACCAGAACGTGGCGGTCTCGAGGGTCTCGACGAGCACGCCGACGTCGAGCAGGGCGTCGCGCAGGTAGGGGGCGTTGAAGCGGCCGTGGGCCCACGACTCCCCCGGGCCTTCGCCGAGGTCGGTGCCGCCGAGGTCCGCGAGCACGGCGGCCACGGCAGCACGCCGGCTGGCGACCTGCTCGGGGGTGCCCTCGTGGCCGACGATCATCAGGCAGCCCGGGTCGCCGTCGCTGCCGATGGACGAGGGATCGGCGAGGTTGATCGCCGTCTCCGCCTCGTCGGACAACCGCAGCACCGTCGGCAGCAGCCCGCCCTGAGCGAGAGCGCGCATCGCGTCGGCCCCGGCCGAGAAGGACGGCCAGCGCCAGCCGTCGTACACCTTCTGCTCCGGCAGGCGGCGCACGCGCACCGTGACGGCGGTGATCACGCCGAAGGCACCCTCGGAGCCGAGGAGCACCTGGCGGAGGTCGGGACCGGCCGCCGTGGCGGGCGCGGTGCCGAGGTCGAGCGAGCCGGTGGGCGTGGCGGCCCGCAGGCCCACGACCATCGCGTCGAAGCGGCCGTACCCCGCCGAGGACTGCCCGCTCGAACGGGTGGCGGCGAAGCCACCGATCGAGGCGTGCTGGAACGACTGGGGGTAGTGGCCGAGCACGAGGCCGTGCTCGGCGAGCAGCGCCTCGGCCTCGGGGCCGCGCAGCCCCGGCTCGAGGGTCGCGGTCATCGAGACCTCGTCGACGGCGAGCAGCCGCTTCATCCGGACCAGGTCGAGGCTGACCACGCCGGCGTACCCGTCGCGGCGGGCGGCCAGGCCACCCGTCACGCAGGTGCCACCCCCGAACGGGACGACCGCGACCCGGTGCTCCGACGCCCAGGCGAGCACGGCCGCGACCTCGTCGTGGCCGTCGGGGCGGACGACGGCGTCGGGCGCGTCGGACAGGTCGCCCGCGCGGGCGCGCAGGAGGTCGGGCGTCGACTTGCCGCGGGTCCGCAGGACACGGAGGGCGTCGTCGGTGTGGACGTGGGCCTCACCCACGATGGCGCGCAGCCCGTCGAGGAGCGCCTCGTCCAGCGCCGGAGCCGGAGGGGTCGCCGCCTCGGCAGCCGGGGTCTCCCGCAGGCCGAAGGCCAGCTCCACCAGGCCGCGGGCGGAGTCCGGGAGACTCGTCGCTGCAGCCGGGTCGCCCCAGCGCTGCGGATGCATCTCCACCTGGGGGACGCGGGGCTGCTGAGGGGTGTTCGGACGCGACGTCATGCGTTACAGTGTGACACATGTCGTCACTTCGTAACAGCACTCCGAGTGACCAGCGGACCGAGCACTACCTCGCCGCCGCCCGCGCCTGCATCCTCGAGTTCGGCTGGCGGCGTACGACCCTGACCGAGGTGGCGCGCCGCGCCGGCGTCTCCCGCATGACGATCTACCGCACCTGGCCCGACATGGGCGCCCTGCTCGCCGACCTCATGACCCGCGAGTGGTTCGGCATCGCCGCGGTCGCCCACCCGGGCGGCGCCCGCACCCCCGAGGCCATCGCCAGCGCCGCGGTCGCCACGGTGCAGGCACTGCGCGACAACGAGTTCTTCGTGCGCATCGTCGAGCTCGACCCCGAGCTCCTCCTCCCCTACCTGCTCTCGCGCCGCGGGCGCTCCCAGGAGTCGCTGCTCGAGGTGCTGTCCGCGGAGATCCGTGCCGGGCAGGCGGAGGGCCTGGTCCACGACGGCGACCCGATGACCATGGCGCGGGCCATCACCCTCGCCGGGCACGGCTCGGTGTTCTCGGCGATGACCATGGTCGACGACCACATCAGCCTCGACGACCTCGACGCGGAGCTCGACCGCATGGTGCGCTCCTTCCTGGAGCCGTCATGACCCGCGAGCGCCGGCTGCGCCCGGGGCTCGACCAGGCGCCCACCGACGTCGACGTCCTGGTCGTGGGGCTCGGCATCACCGGGGTGGGCGTCGCGCTCGACGCCGCGGCCCGCGGGCTGCGGGTCCTGGCCGTGGACGCGCACGACCTCGCCTTCGGCACCTCCCGGTGGTCCTCGAAGCTCGTCCACGGCGGCCTGCGCTACCTCGCGCAGGGCCAGTTCGCCATCGCGCACGAGAGCGCGGTCGAGCGGGGCATCCTCATGGGCGTCACCGCGCCCCACCTCGTCCACCCGCTGCCCATGCTCACCCCCGTCAACGACGCCCTGCCCGCCCTGCGGTCGGCGATCACCTGGGGCGGGCTGCGCGCCGGCGACGTGCTGCGCCGCACCTCGCGCACGCCCCAGACCACCCTCCCGCGCCCGCGCCGGCTCAACGCGACGGAGACGATCCAGCTCGCGCCCCCGCTGCGCACCGAGTCGCTGCGCGGCGGCCTCCTCTCCTGGGACGGGCAGCTCGAGGACGACGCCCGGCTCGTCGTCACCATCGCCCGGACGGCAGCCCACCTCGGGGCGGACGTACGCACCCGCGCCCGCGTGCTGAGCGCGACCGGCACGAGCGCGACCCTGCGCGACGAGCTGACCGGCACGACCCACGAGGTCAAGGCCCGTACGGTCATCAACGCCACCGGCGTGTGGGCGGCCGACCTCGCCGAGGGCATCCGGCTGCGCCCCAGCCGCGGCACCCACCTGGTGCTGCGCGGCTCCACGCTCCCGCACCTGCGGGTCGCGGTGACGGTGCCGATCCCGCACGCGACGTCCCGCTTCGCGTTGGTGCTCCCCCAGCCCGACGGCACGATCTACGTCGGGCTGACCGACGTCCCCGCCGACGGCCCGGTCCCCGACGTCCCCGAGCCAAGCGAGGACGAGATCGACTTCCTGCTCGACGTCGTGGCGTCCGCCTTCGAGGTGCCGCCGACCCGCGCCGACGTCGTCGGCGCGTTCGCCGGGCTGCGACCGCTCCTGGAGGTCGAGGGCGTCGAGGGCGGGACCAGCGACCTCTCCCGCCAGCACGCCGTGCTGACCTCGCCGTCCGGGGTCGTGACGGTCGTGGGCGGCAAGCTCACGACGTACCGCCGCTTGGCCCAGGACGCGCTCGACGTGGCGCTGTCTGCCGCCGGCATCGAGGCCGGCCCGTGCCGTACGACCTCCCTCCCCCTGCTCGGGGCCGCGACCCCGGCCGCGCTGGCCCGGATCGGCGGCCCGGCTCGCCTGGTCCGCAGGTACGGCACCGATGCCACGCTCGTGCTCGACACCGCTCGGCGCGTCAGCGGGCTCGACGACGACGAGCTGCTCGCACCGGCCTCCCCGGACGTGCCCGTCACCCTGGCCGAGCTGCTCTTCGGGGTGACGCACGAGGGCGCCCACGACGTCGGAGACCTGCTGGACCGACGCACGCGCGTGGGCCTCGTGGCCACCGACAGGGCGGTCGCCGAGCCGCTCGCCGCACGCGCCCTCGCGCTCGCCGCGGCGCACGCCTGAGATTTACCTTCTCTTCCCGGCATTCTCCGGACAGGCCGGAGCCTGCCTGACAGACTTTCTCCTGCTCGCCCCTTGCTGACCCCATGCAGCAAGGGGCGGTCCTATTTCCGGGCATGTGCGCGGTGGATCCCTTTCGCCCCACGCGCCACAAGTGGGGACGACGCTCCATCTGCCCGTGTGGGGTGGTGCGCGAGTGGGGAATTTCCGCCACTTGAGACGGGAGCGTTGGCGCGTGGGTGGAGATGGGCTATCTTAGGTGAACAGAAAGTGAACAGGAGGTGTCACATGAGGAACACGACTGAGCGACCCTGCTGCATCTGGGTGCCCGTCACCGACGCACGCGGTCGCACCCACATGGAGGCACGCTGGACCACGGCCGCGGCCCTGGCCCGCGCCGCTGCCGCCTGACCGACGCCATTCCTCGCGCGAGCCGCGCCCCCTTCCCGGGGCGCGGCTCGCAGCCATTTCACGCTCGTCCGAAAAAAGTTCGCTCGCCCGGGAATGACATCCGGGGGCCGTGGGTTACATTAGTTGAAACTTCACCTACTTGGGCCCTCCAAGCCGGGTGACCCCCGGCTCGAGAGCCATCACCACCTCACCACCACCCCCAAGGAGAACCATCATGAGCACCTTCGACACCCCCACCACCGCCCTCGCCGACATCACCGGCGACTACGCCCTCGACGTCTCGCACACCCGCCTGGGCTTCGTGGCCCGCCACGCGATGGTGACCAAGGTCCGCGGCAACTTCGACAAGTTCGAGGGCAAGGCCCACATCGACGCGGCCAACCCGGCCAACTCGTCGGTCGAGGTCTCCATCGACGCCTCGTCCGTCCAGACCGGCAACGCCGACCGCGACGGCCACATCCGCTCCGGCGACTTCTTCGACGTGGAGAACTACCCGACCTGGACCTTCAAGTCGACCAACGTCTCGCGCGACGGCGACGACTGGACCATCACCGGCGACCTGACCATCAAGGACGTCACCAAGCCCGTCACCATCGAGTTCGAGCAGACCGGCTCGGCCCAGGACCCGTTCGGCAACGTCCGCGTGGGCTTCGAGGGCGAGACCACCGTCAACCGCAAGGACTTCGGCCTGACCTGGAACGCCGCGCTCGAGACCGGCGGCGTGCTCGTCTCCGAGAAGATCAAGCTCGAGTTCGACATCTCGGCGATCAAGAACGCCTGATCACGAGCGGGCACTTTCCCGCACTGGTCACACGCCGACCGGGCACTTTCCCGCAGGGGAGGTGCCCGGTCGGTGCATTTGGCGTGCGGAGACGTGCCCGGTCAGCGCGCGGTGGGTGCGGAGAAGTGCCCGGTCAGCGCGTTCAGTGGCGCTTGCCCTGGTAGCCGCCCCGGTCGCCCTTGTCGCCGCGACCGCGGTGGGGGGCCGGGCGACCCCGCGGTGGGCCGGCGTCGGGACGGATCTCGATGAGCTTGCCGGAGATGCGGGTGCCGGAGAGCCGGTCGAGGGTGCCGGCGGGCAGGTCGGCAGGCAGCTCGACGAGGGAGAAGTCCGGCTTGATGGAGATGTAGCCGAAGTCGCCGCGGGAGAGCCCGCCCTCGTTGGCCAGGGCGCCGACGATCTGGCGCGGCTCGACCTTGTGGCGCTTGCCGACGGCGATGCGGTACGTCGCCATGGGCTGGTCGTTGCGACCGCGCGAGGCCCGGTCGGGCCGGTCGGTGCGCGCGGGGCGGTCCTCGCGGAACGCCGCGGGACGCATGTCCTTCTCCTCGAGCAGGAGCGGCTCGTCGCCCTGGAGGACGACCGCCAGGGCCGCGGCCACGTCGGCCTCGGGCACGTCGTGCTCGTTGACGTAATGGCTCACCACGTCGCGGAAGAAGTCGATCCGGTCGCCGGCCAGCGCCTCGGTGATCGCGTCGTCGAAGCGGGAGAGGCGGGTGGAGTTGATGTCGTCGACCGTCGGCAGCTGCATCTGGGTGAGCGGCTGGCGGGTGGCCTTCTCGATCGCGCGCAGCAGGTGGCGCTCGCGGGGGGTGACGAAGGCGATCGAGTCGCCGGAACGTCCAGCGCGGCCGGTGCGTCCGATGCGGTGGACATAGGACTCGGTGTCGGTCGGCAGGTCGTAGTTGACGACGTGGCTGATCCGCTCGACGTCGAGACCGCGCGCCGCGACGTCGGTGGCGACGAGGATGTCGAGCTTGCCCGCCTTGAGCTGGTTGACCGTGCGCTCGCGGACCGCCTGGGGGACGTCGCCGTTGATCGCCATCGCGGAGAAGCCGCGGGCGCGCAGCTTCTCGGCCAGCGTCTCGGTCTCGTTCTTGGTACGGGTGAAGACGATCATCGCCTCGAAGTTCTCGACCTCGAGGATGCGGGTGAGCGCGTCGACCTTCTGCGGGTAGGAGACGATGAGGTAGCGCTGGGTGATGTTGGCCGACGTCGTCGTCTTGTTCTTGACGGTGATCTCGACCGGGTCCGTGAGGTACTTCTTCGACATCCGGCGGATCTGCGCGGGCATCGTCGCCGAGAACAGCGCGACCTGCTTGTCGTCCGGGGTGTCGGCCAGGATCGTCTCGACGTCCTCGGCGAAGCCCATGTTGAGCATCTCGTCGGCCTCGTCGAGCACGAGGAACTTCAGCTCGGTGAGGTCGAGGGTGCCCTTCTCGAGGTGGTCCATGATGCGGCCGGGGGTCCCGACGACGACATGGACGCCGCGACGCAGCGCCGACAGCTGGACGCCGTAGCCCTGGCCACCGTAGATCGGCAGCACCTTGACGCCCTTGACGTGGGCGGCGTACTTCTCGAACGCCTCCGACACCTGCAGCGCGAGCTCGCGGGTGGGGGCCAGGACGAGTGCCTGCGGGGTCTTCTGGGCCAGGTTGAGCTGGGAGAGGATCGGCAGCGCGAATGCGGCGGTCTTGCCGGTGCCCGTCTGGGCCAGGCCGACCACGTGGCGCCCCTCGAGGAGGGGAGGGATGGTCTCGGCCTGGATGCGCGAGGGAGTTTCGTAGCCCACGTCGGCCAGGGCCTTGAGTACTGCGGGGTCGAGGCCGAGCTCGTCGAACCTCATCTGTGCGTCTTCGGGCTGGCCATTCACGTCTTCCACCCCTCCACGGTAGGGCCTGCGCAGGTCACGCGGGGAAATACCGTCGCGGCGACGTGCGTCACCCGGGCACACTGCTGGCCATGACGGATCCCACGCTCCCCGACGGCCTGACGACCAGGCCACTCACCCAGGCCGACGCCAGGGCGGTGTTCGAGGTCTACGCCGCCCAGGAGCAGGCTGACACCGGCGAGGTCAACATCGAGGAGGCCGACATCGTCTCCGACTGGTCGAAGCCGAGCCACGACCTGGCCTCGCGGTCCGTCGGCGTGCTCGACGGCGACCGGATCGTCGCGACCGCCGAGCTCATGGGCCGCGACCGCGCGGACGTGGCCGTCCACCCGGAGTGGCGCGGTCGTGGCATCGGCACCTGGCTGGCCGCCTGGTTGCGCGACCTGGGACGGCGTACGGGCACCCCGGTGCTGGGCATGCCGGTGCCGCAGGGCTCCCCGGGCGACCGGCTCCTGGAGTCGCTGGGCTACCACGTGCGCTGGACCAGCTGGGTGCTGCGGCTCCCGCCCGAGGCGGAGATCGCGACGCGCGAGCTGCCCGAGGGCTACGCGGTGCGCGAGGCGACGCCGGAGGACTACCCGGCGATGCACGACGTGCTGGAGGACGCCTTCCTCGAGTGGTCCGAGCGCGAGCGAGAGCCGTACGACGACTTCGCGGCGAGCATCCTGCAGCGCCCGGGCTTCGAACCCTGGCTGATGCGCGTCGCCACCGATCCGAGCGGCCGCGTCGTCGGGGCGTCGGTGATCCACCTGGCGGAGGACTGCGTCTACATCGCGCGGCTCGCCGTTGATCGTGACCAGCGCGGACGTGGCCTGGCCCAGGCCCTGCTGGTCGACTCCTTCGCCGCGGGGCGTGCTCATGGCGCCACCGTCTTCGAGCTGTCGACCGACTCGCGCACGGGCGCCCTGGGCCTCTACGAGAAGGTCGGCATGCAGGTGCACGCCGTGTGGGTCAACCGCGCGGTCCACCTGACTCCGGAAACCGGCACGGTGCCGGGCGAGGCGCTGTAGCGTCACGCCCAATCGGTCTAGACCACTAGGCCGAGGTGGGCGGTCTCCGTGTCTGTGTCGGTGGCCCCCCATATGCTCGACAGCGTCCGGGCTTGGGAACCCGGCTTGGGGAAAATGTGGGGTGGGACAAATGCAGGATCTGCACGCACTCGTGGTGGAGGACGACGCCGACATCTCGGCGGTGCTCGTCGAGACACTCGCCGGGGCAGGCTTCCGGGTCTCCTCGGCGGCTGACGGACGCGCCGCGGTCGAGGTCGCGGCCAGCGACCCGCCCGACCTGGTCACGCTCGACCTCACGCTGCCCCACATGGACGGCATCGAGGTGTGTCGCCGCATCCGCGAGATCAGCGACTGCTACATCGTGATCGTCTCGGCTCGCGCCGACGAGATCGACCGCCTGATCGGCCTGGAGGTCGGCGCCGACGACTACGTCCTCAAGCCGTTCTCGCCGCGCGAGCTGCGAGCCCGCGTGGCCGCGCTCTTCCGACGCCCGCGCACCGGGGGCGCCGCCGAGGCAGCACCGCACAACAACGCCGGGGGCGCTCGCGCGGAGGACAACACCATCCACTGCGGCGCCGGACTGGTGATCGACCCCGACCGCCGTGAGGTCACCATCCACGGCGAGGTCGTGGACCTCACCCGTATCGAGTACGACGTCCTCGCCCACCTGGCGACGCGCCTCTCTCGCGTGTGCACCCGCGAGGAGATGGTCCTCGACATCTGGAGCAGCGCGCTCTCGCACGACAACCACCTCGTCGACGTCCACGTGGCCAACCTGCGCGGCAAGCTGCGACGCCACAGCGAGACGACGTGGATCCACACCATCCGCGGCATCGGCTACCGGCTGGACCCCGTCGAGGACTGACCCCTCCCCCTTCATCACTTTGGGGTAAATCGGCCGGGTTCGGTCGACCCCGCACGGCTGCGACCGATTGGGTACGTAGCCCCGGACGGCGCATGTGGGTGCGCGTCGGGACGCTCGTCGGGGAGCGCCGTACGTGGGGGACCAGATGAAGAGCCGTACCGCCGTCGTCGTGGAGGACGACCTGCAGACCAGCGACCTCGTCGTCGAGGTCCTGCGCCGTTGCGGCTTCGAGGTCACCCACGCACGCACCGGCGCCGAGGCCCTGTCCGCCGTGCGCTCCGGACTGCCCGACCTGGTCACCACCGAGATCGGCCTCAGCGACATGGACGGCATCGAGCTGTGCCGGCAGGTGCGCGCGCTCAGCCGGTGCTACGTCGTGATGATCAGCGCCCAGGACGGGGAGGTCGACCGGCTGATGAGCCTGGAGGTCGGCGCCGACGACTTCCTGCCCAAGCCGTTCTCGCCGCGCGAGCTGCAGGCTCGCGTGGGGGCGCTGTTTCGCCGCCCGCGCACCTTCGCAGGGATCCCGGCCCAGCCGGGGCCGGTCTCCGACCGGCTGGTGAGCGCCCCCGCCGAGGCGGGTCGACGCCCGGTCGTGCCGGCGCAGCGGCGCGCCGACCTCGAGGTCGACCCGCACGCACGACTCGTCCGCGTCGGCGGCCGGGTCGTCGAGCTGACCCGTACGGAGTTCGACCTGCTGGCCCACCTGGCCCGCCGGCCGGGCGTGGTCGTGGGCCGCGACGAGCTGCTGCGCGAGATCTGGGAGAGCGAGTTCCACCCCGAGAGCACCCACCTCGTCGACGTCCACCTGGCCAACGTCCGCCGCAAGCTGCGCAGCAACGGCGGCCAGGACTGGATCCGTACGGTCCGCGGCGTCGGCCTGCGCTTCGACCCCGTCTGAGACCCACCTGCAAGGCGTCGAGAAGCGACCGTTGCCAGGCATCAGAACCAAGTCGACGGCAGACCTCTCCGCGCAGGAGAGCGCCGAGCAGATCCTGGCGTGGCTGGACGCCGGTTAGCCGGGTGGCACTACTTCTCGTCGAGGCCTCGGGCCAGTGCCTTCATCGTGGAGACGAAGGCGTCCTCGAGGTCCACGGCGTACGCATCGGCCAGCGTCATCACGCTCCACAGGCAGTCAGCGAGCTCGTGCGCGAACGCATCGTCCAGATCGTCACGCGGCCGAACCCCTTCCTTGCCCTGGACCAGCTTTGCGAGGTCGCCGACGTCCCCGAGGAATCCGAGCATGATCTCCTCCCGGGTCCACGACCGCCCGTACCGCTCGTGCTCGACGGCGGCGTACCTCGTGCGCACGCCTCGAGCCAGCTCGCGCATCTCGCTGAAGTCCATGGCGGGCAGTCTGGCAGCACAGCGTCCAGGGCATCACTCAGCCGAGACGTCCGGGTCTGCGCACTCCGCGCACCCTGGGACAGACCCAGCGGGGCCACGGCGGGTCGGACAGGACGAAGTCTGCTGGCCAGCCCCCGCCGCCGCGTGGCAGCCGCCGCGGGGACGACTTCCTCCTGTCCGACGCGCCGGACGACCTACCGCGCCGACTCGCGCAGGGTCGCGCCGCGCGCACCGCGGACCGTGAGGGAGGCGCTGACCAGGGCGACGGCGCCGAGCACGGCGGCGGCGAGGAGCGCGAGGACGACCAGGCGCGTCGGGGAGATGGTGGCGACGAGCGCAGGCGTGGCGAG
>JAJPEO010000126.1 GCA_021166815.1 Nocardioides sp. | reverse complement strand
CGCCGCGGCGGGCAGCGCGCCGGACAGGCACTCGGGTCACTTGTTGAGGTTCTGCACCCCGGTGGTGTCGAGCTCCGCGACGGAGTACGCGGCGAAGTTGGCGTACGGCGAGCGTCCGGAGAAGTACGTGCCCACCTGGCTGTCGAGCTCCTCGACCGAGAAGACGCCGTCGGCGGCGGTGAACTTGTGCTCGACGGTCGGGGGAGCCATCAGCGCCACCATGTCGCCGTAGACCACGAACACCTGGCCGTTGACCTCCGCGGAGGCCGGGGAGGCGAGCCAGGAGACGAAGGTCGCGACCCGCTCGGGGGCGAGGATGTCGAGCTCGGCGCCGCTGGGGTCGGAGTCGAAGACGTTGGCCGTCATCTCGGTGCGGGCGCGCGGGCAGATCGCGTTGGCGGTGACGCCGTAGCGCGAGAGGCCCTGGGCCGAGGACAGCGTGAGGGCGGTGATGCCGGCCTTGGCTGCGGAGTAGTTGGGCTGCCCGGCGGAGCCGAAGAGGAAGGCCTCCGAGGAGGTGTTGACGAGCCGGCCGTACACCGGGGCGCCGGCCGCCTTGCTGGCGTTGCGCCAGTGCACCGCGGCAGCGCGGGAGACGGCGGCGTGGCCCTTGAGGTGGACGGCGATTACGTCGTCCCACTGGGCCTCGGTGAGGTTGAAGAGCATGGTGTCGCGGGTGATGCCCGCGTTGTTGACCACGACGTCGAGGCTGCCGAAGTTGTCGACGGCGGCCGAGACGAGCCGGTCTCCCATGGTCCAGTCCGAGCCGTCTCCGAGGACGGCCACGGCACCGACGCCGAGCTCCTTGATCTCGGCGACCACGTCCTCGGCGGCGGGACCCATGTCGTTGACCACGACGTTGGCGCCGGCGGAGGCCAGCGCCAGGGCCTCGGCCCGTCCGAGCCCGGCTCCTGCTCCGGTGACGACGGCGGTCCGTCCCTGCAGGGGGGTGCTGCTCATCCTTGCTCCTTCACGCGACTTCACTGGCGACGACCTCACGCTAGGTCGCGGCGCCGGGACCGACCGGGTCGGAGTCCGACTGGGTGGGACTCCGGGAGGCCCCCGGACGGCGCAGTTCCTAGCCTCGGCTCACGACGTCGGGCTGCCTGTGCACGTCCGCGACCGCACCAGCAGCAGAGGAGAGCCCCATGGCCGAGGCCGTCATCGTCGAGGCAGTACGCACCCCGGTGGGCCGGCGCACCGGGAGCCTCGCCGGGCTCCACCCGGCCGAGCTGCTCGGCACCGCGCAGGCCGCCCTGCTGGAGCGGGCCGGTCTCGACCCGGCCGCCGTAGGCCAGGTCGTCGGCGGCTGCGTGACCCAGGCGGGGGAGCAGTCCAACAACGTGACCCGCAACGCCTGGCTGTACGCCGACCTGCCGTGGGCGACCGCCTGCACGACCATCGACTGCGCCTGCGGCTCCTCCCAGCAGGCGATCCACATGGTGGCGGGCCTGATCGCCTCCGACGCGATCGACGCGGGCATCGGCTGCGGTGTCGAGGCGATGAGCCGGGTCTTCCTCGGCGCCGCCGTCGCGCCCGGCACCGGCGTGCCCACCCCGGAGGGCTGGACCCTCGACCTGCCCGACCAGTTCACCGCCGCGGAGCGCATCGCGCGCCGCCGGGGCATCACCCGCGAGCAGGTCGACGCCCTCGGCCTGTCCTCCCAGCAGAAGGCCGCCGCCGCGTGGGCCGAGGGACGCTTCGACTCCCAGATCGTCCCGGTGACCGCGCCGGTGCTCGGCGAGGACGGGCCGACCGGGGAGACCGTCGTCGTCACCCGCGACCAAGGCCTGCGCGACACCACCGCCGAGGGCCTCGCCCGGCTCAACCCGGTCGTCCCCGACGGCATCCACACCGCCGGCAACTCCTCCCAGATCAGCGACGGCGCGGCCGCCGTGCTGCTCATGAGCCGTGAGCGGGCCGAGGCCGAGGGGCTGCGCCCGCGGGCGCGGATCGTCGCCTCCGGCATGGTGGGCGCCGAGCCGTACTACCACCTCGACGGACCCGTCCAGGCCACCCAGCACGTGCTCGACCGCGCCGGGATGACGCTCGGCGACATCGATCTCGTCGAGATCAACGAGGCCTTCGCCTCGGTGGTCCTGTCGTGGGCGCAGGTGCACGATGCCGACATGGACAAGGTCAACGTCAACGGTGGCGCCATCGCCCTCGGCCACGCGGTGGGCTCCACCGGCGCCCGCCTCGTCACCCAGGCCCTCAACGAGCTCGAGCGCCGCGACGCCTCCACCGCGCTGGTCACCATGTGCGCCGGCGGCGCCCACTCGACCGCCACGATCATCGAACGGATCTGACGATGGCCCTCCCCACCAGCACCGGCACCCTCGGCATCACCGAGGAGCACCGCGACCTGCGCGACTCCGTACGCGCCTTCGTCAGGCGGCACGTCACCGAGACGGTCGTACGCGACGCCGTCGAGGCCAAGACCGAGCAGCTGCCACCCTTCTGGTCGGTCCTGGCCGACGAGGGCCTGCTCGGACTGCACCTGCCCGAGGAGCACGGTGGGGCCGGAGCCACGCTGCTCGAGGCCGCCGTCGTCCTCGAGGAGCTCGGCCGGGCGATGACGCCGGGCCCGTTCCTGCCGACGGTCCTGGCCGGGGCGATCCTGGAGCGGGCCGGTCACACCGAGCGGCTCGAGGGCCTTGCGGACGGCACGACGCCCGCCGCGGTCGCGCTCGAGCCCGGCACCGTGACCGGGACCCGCGACGCCGAGGGCAACCTCGTGGTGACGGGTGAGTCCGCGCCCGCCCTGGGTGGCCAGGTCGCCGAGGTCCTCGTCCTCCCGGTCGCC
>JAJPEO010000125.1 GCA_021166815.1 Nocardioides sp. | reverse complement strand
GCCGTCGACGAGGTTGTGGGGCGCGTTGCGCTCGGGGTCGAACGCATCGACGTCGCCGAAGACGGCCGGGTCGCGGTTGGCGGCGACCCAGTTGAGGTGGACCCGGTCGCCCGCGGCGACCTCGACGCCATCGATCTCCGTCGCGGCCGTTGCCACGCGCCGGCTGGCGACGAACGGGTCGTCCATGCGCAGCACCTCGTCGATCGCGGCATCCAGCGTGGCGTCGTCGTACGCCCTCCACTCGGCCTGGCGGGCCGGGTCGTCGGCGAGCCAGTGCACGATGACGCCGACGCACAGCGCGACCGAGCCCAGGTCGCCCCCGGTCCAGTTGCGCAGGACCGAGACCAGCACCTCGTCGGAGAGGGGTACGTCGTCCTCGTCGCGCAGCCGGGTCAGCTCGGCGGTGACGTCGCCGATGACACAACGGCCGGCGACGCGTCGGGCCATGACCAGTCGCCGGACGATGTCGTCGAAACGGCGTGCGACCGCCGCGGTGCGCTCCAGGTCGCCGGAGCGGGTCGCCTCGTAGTTGTCGCCGATCCAGGCGAGCAGCTCCTCCTCCAGGTCGGTCGGCCACCCGAGCCACGCACACCCGGCGCGGACGGCGTAGCGCGCGCCCAGGTCGCGTACGGCCTCGAACCCACCGCCCCGGGCGACGAGCTGGTCGACCAGGGCCGTCGCGACGGGGACGAGGCGCGGTTCCAGGGCAGCCATGCGCTCGGGGGAGAAGAACGGGTCGAGCAGCCGCCGCCAGCGCCGGTGCTCCTCGCCGTCGGTGCCGTTGGGGACCTGGAGGAAGCGCGACGCCGAGCTCGAGAACGCCCCCGGATCGTGCGCGACGGCAACGACGTCGGCGTGCCGGCAGACGGTCCACCCGTGGGCCTCGGCGACCACTCCCTGCTCGAGCCAGTCGGCATAGCGGGCGCGGGGGTCCTCGGCGCTGGTCACCCCGAACGGCTAGCGCCGACCGGGCACTTCTCCGCACGCTGGAAATGCCGACCGGGCACTTCTCCGCATGGTGGATGCGGAGAAGTGCCCGGTCAGTGTGATTCGGGTGCGGAGACGTGCCCGGTCAGAACGCGCCCTCGTCGAGGTCCATCAGCTCCAGGCCGGTGGCCTCGGCGATCGCCCGCTCCGAGGTGAGGCGGGGCAGGTTGGTCGCGGCGAAGAACTGCGCCGCGGCGACCTTGCCCTCGTAGAACAGCTTGTCCTTGTCGGAGACGTCGCCGGCGAGCTTGCCCAGCGCGACCTCGGCGCCGCGCAGCAGCAGCCAGCCGCAGACCACGTCGCCCAGGACCATCAGCAGGCGGGTGGTGTTGAGGCCCACCTTGTAGATGTTCTTGATCTCCTCCTGCGACGACATGAGGTCGTTGATCATGTGGCCGACGATGGCGTTGGCGTCCTCGAGGGCCTTGGCCAGCAGCGCCCGCTCGTTCTTGAGGCGGTCGTCGCCGGACTCGGCGGCGATGAACGCCTCGATCTCCTTGGCGAGGTGGCCCAGGGCGCGGCCCTGGTCCTTCACGATCTTGCGGAAGAAGAAGTCCTGGCCCTGGATCGCGGTGGTGCCCTCGTAGAGGGTGTCGATCTTGGCGTCGCGGACGTACTGCTCGAGGGGGTACTCCTGCAGGAAGCCGGAGCCGCCGAAGGTCTGCAGCGACTCGGTGCCGAGCAGCACCCAGGAGCGCTCGGAGCCGTAGCCCTTGACGATCGGCAGGAGCAGGTCGTTGACCGCCACGGCGAGCTTGTGCTCGTCGGAGCCGACGGTCTCGTTGTGGACGTGCAGCTGGACCTGGTCCTGCCACGACGCGGTGTAGAGCACCAGGGCGCGCATCGCCTCGGCGAAGGCCTTCTGGGTCATCAGCGAGCGACGCACGTCGGGGTGGTGGGTGATCGTCACGCGGGGGGCGGTCTTGTCCGCCGACTGGGTGAGGTCGGCGCCCTGGACACGCTCCTTGGCGTACTCGAGCGCGTTGAGGTAGCCCGTCGACAGGGTCGCGATGGCCTTGGTGCCGACCATCATGCGGGCGTTCTCGATGACGTCGAACATCTGGGCGATGCCGTCGTGGACCTCGCCGAGCAGCCAGCCCTTGGCGGGCTCGCCGCCGCCGACCTGCGGGTCGCCGAAGGTGACCTCGCACGTGTTGGACACCTTGATGCCCATCTTGTGCTCGACGTTGGTGACATAGACGCCGTTGCGCTCGCCGGTGAGCTCACCGGTCTCGTGGTCGAAGTGCCACTTCGGCATCCAGAACAGCGACAGGCCCTTGGTGCCCGGGCCGCCGGCGCCCTCGACGCCCTCGGGGCGCGCGAGGACCAGGTGCATGATGTTCTCGCTCATGTCGTGCTCGGCGCTGGTGATGAAGCGCTTCACGCCGGTGATGTTCCAGGAGCCGTCCTCGTTGGGGACCGCCTTGGCGCGGCCGGCGCCCACGTCTGAGCCCGCGTCGGGCTCGGTCAGGACCATGGTGCAGCCCCACTGGCGCTCGACCATGATCTGGGCGACGCGCTTGTCGCGCTCGACACCGTTGGCGTTGTTCCACACGACGCCGGCGAACGGCGGGCCGGCGGCGTACATGTGCACGGGCGCGTTGGCGCCGAGCACCATCTCGTTGATGCCCCAGTTGAGCGAGGCGGGGGCGGGCGTGCCGCCGAGGTCGGCGTTGATCTGCAGGCGCCAGAACTCCGCGTCCATCCAGGCCTGGTAACTGGCCTTGAACGACTCCGAGACCGGGGCGGTGTGGGTCTTGGGGTCGAAGACGGGCGGGTTGCGGTCGCTGTCCTCGTAGGAGGCGGCGACGTCCTCGCGGGCGAGGCGCTCGACCTCGCGGAGGATCTCGCGGGCGCTCTCGCCGTCGACCTCACTGAAGGGCCCGGCGCCGAGGATCTCGTCGCGACCGAGCACCTCGAAGAGGTTGAACTCGATGTCGCGGAGATTGGTCTTGTAGTGGCTCACAGCTTCCACCTGTTCCGTGTCAGGGGCCGATGGGGAGATGGTCCGGTGTGGAGAACGGCCCGTGTTCAGGGCGCAGCAGCCTGGCTGCTACTCACCAGTAACATCAGTGTGCCTCGCAGTGGGTCCAGATGCAACAAGGTCTAAGTCACATCTTTCTCGCAGTTCTGGGAAACTGGCGCCGTGCGCGTCTCAGCCAAGTCCGACTACGCCCTCAGGGCGCTCATCGAGATCGCCCTGCGCGACGGCGGTGACGGCGGACCCGTGAGCGCGGAGGCGCTCGGCAAGGCCCAGGACATCCCCCACGGGTTCCTGCAGGCGATCCTGGGCGACCTGCGCAAGGCCGACGTCCTGGTCTCCGTACGCGGCAAGGCGGGAGGCTGGCGCTTCGCCCGCTCGCCCGAGCAGGTCTCGGTGGCCGACGTGATCCGCGCGGTCGACGGGCCGCTCGTCTCGGTCTACGGCCTGCGGCCCGAGGCGGTCGACTACAACGAGTCCGCCGAGGAGCTGCAGCACGTGTGGATCGCCGCGCGCCGCTCGCTGCGCGACGTCTTCGAGCGCGTCACCATCCGCCACCTCGCCGACCGAGCGCTGCCGGCCGAGGTCGCCGCCCTCACCGACGACGAGGACGCCTGGCTGCCCCACTGAGGTCGCCCGCCCCGCTGAGGGCCGTACGCCACGCTCACGCAGCGCGGCGAGCCCGCTTGAGGAACCGCCTCGCCTCCCGCTCGCGACGCACCCGCTCGGCGACCCTGACCACCTCGCGGCTGAAGTCGAGCGGCGAGAGCCCCTCGCCGACAGGCACGACGTGGATCCGCTCCGGCCTGGTGACCAGCTCGGCCCACGGGCCCAGCAGGGCGGCCGGGTCGGCGGGAACGACCGCCGGGGTGAGGACGAGGTGGACCTTGAAGCCGAAGAGCCCGTCGAGCGCCAGGGCCGCCTGGTGCAGCGGGGCGTCCAGGAAGCCCGGCTGGCTGACGACGACGTCGGACCTCGCCTTGTAGAGCTTGCGGCACACGTCGGCCCAGGCTCCCTCCACGGCCTTGCGGGTGAGGCCGGCCTCGGTGTGGCGCCGCCGGATCTCCAGGTCTGCGTACGACATGCGCTCGCTGGAGATCTGCGGGACCGCCAGGCCGGCTGCGGCGAGCGTGTCGCCGAGCTGGAGTGCCTCGTGGGGCGCGTCGACTCCGATGACGCGGGGACCCAGGTGGAGGAAGGCGAGGTTCTTGGCCATGGCCCCAGCATCGGCGCCGAGGGTGTCGGAGCGGTGAACGCCAGGCGCCGAACGGGCCTGCCGGGGGCGAAGAGCCCGGGAAATTCGCGGGCCACCTCATCTAGAACACGTTCCAGGAGTGGGTAGGGTCGCGTCCATGAACTCCGCGGAGACGGCGCCCCAGGGGCGGCCCATGCCCAGCGAGACCTGCGACGCGATCGTCTGGGAGGCCCCCAACGACGACCACCCCGCCCGCCGGGCGTCGCAGAACTCGTACGCGGCCGTCGCGGCCGGGGTCTTCGAGGACTGGGTCGCCCACTACGCCCCGGACGCGGTGATCGAGGACCCGGTCGGGCCGTCGATGTTCGACCCCGAGGGGCGCGGGCATCACGGCCACGACGGCATCCGGGCGTTCTGGGACGCGGCGATCGCCCCCATCGCGAGCTTCCGCTTCCACATCACCGACAGCCACGCCAACCCGGGCAGCAACACCTGCGCCAACGTCGGCACGATCACCACGACCTTCGAGGACGGCGGCCAGGTCGACACCGACCTGGTGATGGTCTACACCGTCGACGACGCCGGGTTGGTGCAGTCGATGCGGGCCTTCTGGGAGCCCGAGCGTGCGATGGCGACCTATCGCAGGAGCTGATCCTCGATCGCCTGCACCTCGGCGGCGATCTCCTCGGGCGTCTCCTCCTCGGCCTCGCGCTCGCGGCTCGCCGGCTCACCGACCGGCGCGAACCAGCTGCACACCAGGTCGCGCATGCGCAGGTCGGCGCGCCTGGGCCCTGCCAGTGCGGAGTGCAGTCGCGTCGTGGCCTCGTCGGCCTCGGGGTGCGGACCGTTGCCGTCGAGGTCGACGATGACGTCGTACGCGCCGAAGCCGTTGTCCTTGGTCTGGGTCGGTCCGAGGCGCCGCAGCATCGCCAGCGACGCAGGGTTGTCGCACGCGACCTCGGTGATCACGTGGGTCACGCCCTCGGGCCGGCGCCGCGCGAGGACGTCGAGCAGGGCCGTCGCCACGCCCCGCCCCTGCCATGCGTCGCGGACCGTCACGGCGAGGTCAGCGGCGTCGGGGGTCTCGGGGTAGCGGACCATCCGGGCGATGCCCACCGGGTCGTAGACGTCCTCCTCGACCTCGGCGACCAGGACCAGGGCGACATGGTCGATGCCGTCCACGTCGTCGACCAGCTGCTTGAGCATCGCGTCGGAGAGGTGGACCACCGGGGCGAGGAAGCGGTGCCGCCGCGTCTCCGGCGACAGCTTCTCGAACTCCTCCGCCAGACGTGCGCGGTCGGTCGGCAGCAGCGGCCAGACCATGCCCGGCGTGCCGTCCTTCAGGATGACCTCGTCGATCGTCATGACGCTCCTCCAGGGGTGCGGGTCGCGCGATCGGTGGGTTCGTCGGGCACCGCGGCCAGCCATTCCACCAGCGGTCGCAGAGTCTGCCAGTCGGTGCGTACGCGGTCGAGCAGGTCCGGGCCGATGTCCTCGGCCTCGAACCCGTAGTCGCGGCCGACGAAGAGCTGGCGGTGCCGCAGCAGGTGGATGCGGGGGTGGTCCTTGTCGTGGCCGCGCGGGGCGGTCTTGAGCCGGTCGCCACCGATCTCCCAGCCGTCGCGCTCGTAGCCGCGCAGCAACGTGTCGAGTCGGGTGCCCGTCCGCTCGTCGGCCATCGCGTCGCGCAGCGCGGCCAGCCGCTTGCTGTCCGCGTCGTAGAAGCCGGCGCCCACGCGGGTGCCGCGTGCGGAGATCTCGACGTACCAGCCGGTCGCCTGCGCGGCGGCGACGAAGGCGCCCTGGTGGGTCTTGTAGGGCGTCTTGTCCTTGGCGAACCGCACGTCGCGGTAGGGGCGGAACACCTTGGCCGTGCCGAACTCGGGCGCGAGCGCCTCGCACAGGGCGGTCATCGGGGCTCGTACGGCGTCCTTGTAGACGGCCTTGTGGGCCTCCCAGAACGATCTCGTGTTGTCCATCTCGAGGTCGTCGTAGAAGTCCAGGGCCGCGACGGGGAAGCCGGTGAACGTCACGGTGCCACCCTAGGGGGACCGTGGTTACCCGTCGGTAACGTACGTCACCTCCGGACCGTCTACATGGTCACAGGGACGTGTCAGGCGACGGTCGCCCACACCTGCTCGTCCCCGCGCTCGCTGAGGACGGTCAGGGTCAGCACGTCGCCCGCGCAGGCCGGCTCGGCGATGAACACGTCCCCGGTCGCGGCGGACTCGTACGCCACCTCGAGCGTGTGCGCGGGCGTCCACCGCATCAGGCGGGCCGGGTCCCCGTCGCGCTGGGGGTCGCGTGCGAAGAAGACCGAGTCGCCGCACGGCAGCAGCGACCCGGTGGTGCCGGGGCCGAGGTCGTACGTCGTCCCGTCGGCGACCGCGTGCAGCTCCGCCTCCTCCTGGCGACGGGGCCTGGGCACCGACGACCAGACGGCACCGTCGTCGGTGGCCGCGACGTCCCACGCCGTGCAGGGGTCAGGCCCGTCGAGGGGCTCGGGTCGTGATGTCGCGTCGAGCAGGGCCACGGTGCGACAGGCGACCGGCCGGGCGTCGTCGAAGGTCATCATGGCCACGCCGGCCGCGCTCGCGGTGAGGCCCGACCAGCCGGTGCGCGGCGGCGCGCACCACGCCTCCTCGCCGTTGGAGTCTTTGAGGGCCAGGGTCGCCAGGCACCAGGCGCGGCCCTCGCCCCAGGTGGGGTAGTAGAGGTTGCCGTCGTGCATCGCCCACGACCCGCCGTTGGCTGGCTCCGGGGTCACCACGTCGCGCTGCTCGCCGGTCGCGAGGTCGACCGTCACCGCGTGCGAGGGGCGCTGCTCGGTGCGGTCCTGCATCACCAGGACCGCCCACGCGTCGTCCAGGAGCACTTCGGCGACCTGGCGTCCCGCCCCGGCGGCGACCACCGTCTCTGCCTCGCCGTCGGTCAGGGTCACGCTCGAGCCGCCGGGGGCGACCACGGCCGACCAGGTCGTGCCCATCACGACCCGCTGCTCGGTGGGGTGCCCGGTCGGGCGCCACTCGAGCGGGGCGTCGGTGGGCTCCACCGTTTGCCCGGTGCCGGGGTCCGTCGGCTCCTGGCTCGTGGGCGTCTCGGGCTGGGGGTCGTCCGCGCAGCCGGCCAACACGACCGCGAGCGCGGTCAGGACGAGCGCCCGCAGTCGCGTACCGTGCGCCATCAGACCCCGACGTTGCGCTGGAAGTGGGCCTGGTTGGCGCGGTACGAGCGGTAGGCCCGACGCCACTGCACGCGGGGGATGAACGGCTCGCTCGGGTCGAACTTCGACTGGTCCCACGGCTCGTAGTAGCCCAGCAGCGGCCGGCCGTCGGGGTTCTGGTCGAAGCCACGGCCGACCTGGAAGTGGCCGCTCGCGTCGTCGTCGAGGTAGGGGAAGTAGCGCTTCTCGAGCACGGGGTGCAGCACGACCGGAGCCTTGTAGTCGTGGATGTGCCGCATCATCAGGCGGTACCACTGGTGGAAGGCGTAGTCGGAGATGTCGAGGGCGATGTACGGACCCGCGTGGTCCTCGTCGTCGTAGTCGGTGTGCTTGTTGACGATGCGCACCATGTCGGTGATCGCCGTGCCGGCGGTGGTCGTGCCGAGACGCCGCGCCCACGTGTGCTGCGAGACCTTGGTGCCGCTCGAGCCCCACGCGATCATCTGGATGGTCGCCGGGCCGCACCAGTAGGTGCGGTTCTGCGACCGGGTGTCGGCGTTGCGGAGGATCCGCGAGCGCCGGGGGTAGTCGCCGGACCGGGCGCCGCGGGCGCTCGTCGTGGTCGAGGTCTGCTGGGCCGTGCGGAACTGCACGGGCACCTCGACGCCCTCGAGGTCTTGGCGCAGCTGCCAGACCTTGCCGACCGACTCGGCTGCGCGCACCAGCTCACGGCGGTCGGCGGCCTGCCGGGCGCGCGGGGGCAGGAGGGCCGTCCGGACGAGCGCGGCCAGCGGGTCGAGGTCGCCGGTGGTCTCGCGACCGGGCAGCACCTGGGTGCGCGCCAGGCTGGTCGCCACCTCGGCCGGCGTGCGGGTGGTGAAGCCGACGCCGAGGCAGTAGCGCTGCCCGCCCAGCCAGGCGCAGCGCGTGAGGTCGCGCGCCAGGGACTCCCGCACGGCGACCTTGTCGAGGGCGGCGGTGCGGCGCTGGGGGATCGTGCGGCCTCGGGCGACGACGGCCTCGATCTCGCCTCGCATGCGGGGAGTGACCTCGGTGCGGCCGACGGCTTGGGCCTGCTGGACGCCGGGGCCGGACGCGGTCCGGGCCTGCTCGTCGGGCGTGGTGCGGTCCGGCAGGAAGGTCGCGCTCGCCACGACGACGGCGAGCGCGGCGGCGCCGATCACCGCGGGGCGGCGTACGACCTGCCGGGCGCTGGTGCGGCGCAGGTGGGGGAGACGGGGACGGGGGAAGGGCATGGGGAAGACCTCTGTTCCGAGAATGCTGCCCTCCACCATGCATCGCTAGTCACATCAGGCGCAACCTTCACTCCAGCCCCACGGGGGTGCGGCCCGACTCGCATGTAACCGGCAGTTAGCGGCACTGGCCGTCGCGAATTCGCGCCGGGAAGTGCCCCTAACTGCCGGTTACTTGGGGGAAGGGGCGGGGAGGCGGACGAGGTCCTGGACGACCGAAGCCCCGGCCGGGGCCGGGGCTTCGCGTGGAGCGGATGACGAGACTCGAACTCGCGACATCGACCTTGGGAAGGTCGCGCTCTACCAACTGAGCTACATCCGCATGCGCCCGTTGAAGGGTGCGCCGGAATGCTACCCGACGGGTGGGGCGACCGGCTCCAGCGAGGGTCGTTTGGGGGTGACACCGTCGCCGGAGGAGCGGCCGGTGACCCGGCGGTGGATCCACGGGCCGAGGAACTCCCGCGTCCACCGGGCGTTGTCGAGGAGCTGCTCGCGGCGGCCCTTGACCGGCAGGTCCTCGAGCGCGGGGAGGGTCAGCGGGTGGGCCACGTCGAGCGCCTCGAGGACCCGCATCGCCATGTAGGTGTGGCCCTTGGAGTTGAGGTGCATCCGGTCGGTGTCCATCACCTTGGCCAGGTCGACGTCGCGCATGCGCCACATGTCGACGACGGTCACACCGTGCTTGTCGGCGATCTCGCGGACCCACTCGTTGAAGACGGCCATCCGGCCGCGCATCGGTCCGTAGATGCCGCCGGGCCCGGGGTCGAAGATCGTGAACATCGCGACTCGCGCCCCCGTCGCGACCAGGCGGGCGACGGTGTCGTCGTACGACACCGCCAGGGCGTCGATGTCGACCTTGGGGCGCAGGACGTCGTTGCCACCGCCGTGGATCGTGACGAGGTCTGGCTGCATCGCGAGGGCCGGCTCGAGCTGCTCGTCGATGATCGCGGGGAGCTTGCGGCCCCGGATCGCGAGGTTGGCGTACCGGAAGCCGGGGTTGTCGGCGGCGAGCACCTCGGCGACGCGGTCGGCCCAGCCGCGCAGTCCGTTGGGGCGTGAGGGGTCGGGGTCGCCGACGCCCTCGGTGAAGGAGTCGCCGAGGGCGACGTAGCGCTGGAAGGTCACCGAGCCATTGTCCACACGCGGATCAACCGGGCAGGACCTCGTCCAGCACCCGCAGGGTGTTGCCGCCCATGATCGCGGCGATGTCCTCCGGGGAGTGGCCCCGCGCCATCAGTTCCTGGGTGATGACGGCGAGCTGGCTGGTGTCCCAGCCGACGGTGGTGGCGCCGTCGTAGTCGCTGCCCAGCGCGGCGGTCTCGATGCCGCCGACCTCGATGACGTGCTCGATCGCGTCGACGACCGCCTCGGGCGTGGCCTCGCAGACGGCGGCGTCCCAGTAGCCGATCCCGACGACGCCGCCGGTCGCGGCGACGCGGCGGATCTGGTCGTCGCTGAGGTTGCGGTTGACGTCGCAGGTCGCCTGGACGCCGCCGTGGCTGGAGACGACCGGGCGGGTCGCGAGGTCGAGGATCTCGTCGACGGCGGCCTCGCTGGCGTGGGCGATGTCCACGACCATCCCGAGCCGCTCCATCTCCGCGAGCGCTTCGCGGCCCAGGTCGGTGAGCCCGCCCTTGTCGACGCCGTGCATCGAGCCGGAGACCTCGTTGTCGAAGAAGTGGGTGAAGCCGGCCATCCGCGCGCCGGCGTCGAAGAGGACCTGCAGGTTGTCGATGTCGCCCTCGAGGTTCTGCAGCCCCTCCAGCGAGAAGAGCGCGCCGGTCCGCTGCTCGCCGTCCTCGCGAGCCGCGACCAGCGCGGCCAGGTCGGCCCGGGTGCGGACCAGGACAAGGCGGCCGTCGGAGCGCTCGGCCGCGTCCTCGAGCTTGTCGGCGTGGTAGAGCGAGCGCTCCAGCAGCGACGTCCAGGTCCGCGGCGGCTGCAGCTGGGCGAAGGTGAGCAGCGTGATGTTGTCGGTGTCGTCGGTGTTGGAGTCGTAGTTCTGCCCCTTGGGCGACTTCGACACCGAGGAGAAGACCTGCAGGGCCACGTTGCCCTGCTCCAGGCGTGGCAGGTCCATGTGGCCGCGGTCGCCCTCGTCGAGCAGGTCGCGGTCCCACATGAGGGTGTCGGAGTGCATGTCGACGACGAGCAGCCGCTCGTGCAGCCCCCGGGCCTCTTCGCCGACGTCCGGCACGGGCTCGCCGGTGTGCTGGTTCATGCCCTTCTCGACGATGCCCGGGGCGAGGGCGAAGAACCCGATCGCGGCGACCACGACGAGGACGACCAGCCCGAGGGCCGTACGACGGAGCCAGCGGCGGCGCGGCCGCGACGGGGTGGCGGTGCTGGGGGACGACATGCGCGGAGTCTAGGGACGCCGCGCGCCGGGCGGGCTAGGTTGGCCGGGTGCTGCTCTCAGACCGCGACATCCTGGCCGAGATCGAGGCCGGGCGGATCTCCCTGGACCCGTGGGAGCCGTCGATGCTCCAGCCGTCGAGCGTCGACTTCCGGCTCGACCGGTTCTTCCGCGTGTTCGAGAACCACCGCTACCCGCACATCGACCCGGCGGTCGACCAGTCCGACCTGACCCGCGAGGTCGAGACGGTCGGCGACGAGCCGTTCATCCTCCACCCCGGCGAGTTCGTGCTGGGCTCGACGCTGGAGGTCGTGTCGCTGCCCGACGACCTCGCCGCGCGCGTGGAGGGCAAGTCGTCGCTGGGCCGCCTCGGGCTCCTGACCCACGCCACCGCCGGCTTCGTCGACCCCGGCTTCTCCGGGCACGTCACCCTCGAGCTGGCCAACGTCGCCACCCTGCCGATCAAGCTCTACCCGGGCATGAAGATCGGCCAGCTGTGCTTCTTCCGCCTCAGCTCGCCGAGCGAGCACCCCTACGGCTCGGACAAGTACGGCTCGCGCTACCAGGGCCAGCGCGGCCCGACGCCGTCACGGTCGTACGCCAACTTCCACCGCACGCCGATCTGACGCCGGGGCCACTCAGCGAGCGAGACCCGGGAGGGTCAGCGTCGAGGGCCGCGCCGGCGAGGAGTGGATCGTCAGGGGAGCCAGCGACGGCACCAGCCCCGGCAGCGGCGGCAGCAGGTGCGGGACGTCGAACGCCTGGATCGCCAGGCGCAGCCGGTGCCCCTTCCTGACCACCGCGCCGGTCGGGAAGATCTCGACGTCGATCGGGGCGACCTCGCCGGCGGGCAGCGTACGCTGCGCGGCCTTCGTGAACGGGTGCCACGGCTGGATCACCTTCCCGTCGAGGCGACGGCTGCGGGCGCCGTCGAGCGCTCGGTGCGAGATGACCTGCCAGCCGCCGGTCAGCCGGGTCACCGTGCCGTCGGGGGCCACGTCCTCGACCATCACCGACAGCATCCCGTCGCCGGAGGGCGTCGAGGTGTGGATGCGGGCAGCCATCGGCCCCTGGAAGCGCAGCCGCCGGCCCAGGGGAGCGGTCTCGAACACGACACCGGTGAAGTCGTTGGCCCGGTTGTCGGCGAGGCACGGGTTCTCGGGCCACACCGCGTTCATGATGCCGGCGGTCCACTGGTTGGCCGACCGGGTGCAGACCCCGGACACCGGCACGGCCGGCACGACGCTGCTGCCTGCCTGCGGCGTGCCCGGGACGAGCCCGGCGGGCGCGCCCGGACGGGCCACGCCGGAGAGCCGGAAGGTGCGGGCGACCTGGTCGCGCCGGATCCAGCGCCGGTTGCGGATCCACCGGCCCGAGCCCTCCTCGAAGTAGGTGTACGGCGCGATGTCGCGGTTCAGTGCCGCGTCCTTGCGGCCGCGGACCCAGCGGTCGAACCAGCGCAGCTGGAGCTCGGCGAGGGAGCCGTACCCGGCATCGCCGACCTCGGCGCCCGACGAACCCTGCAGGTGGTCCCAGGGCCCGATGATCATCTTCGTGGGGACGCCATTGCGCTGGAGGCGCTCGAACAGCATCGGCGTCCCGCGCTGGAAGAGGTCGCGCTGGCCGCCGATCAGGAAGGTCGGCACCCGCACCCGGTCGACGACGCGGATGGGGGAGCGCTCGCGGTAGAACGGGCCGTCGTAGGCCGGCTCCTGCCCCAGCACCGCCCCCGCGAGGAGGGGCGCGGTGAACGTCGTGGCCGACGTCAGCCGGTCGACCAGTGCGCCGAGCCCCGCCTCGGGCTCCTGGACGCCGTACGCCGGCGGCACGAGCCCGGCGCCCGTCACCAGGCCGAGCCACAACGGGATGAACCCGACGTCGATCTGGCCGCCGCTCGCCACGACGTCGCGGTAGACGTCGGCCGCGGGCACCTGCGGGAAGATCGCGCGCAGGCCCTTCGGCCGGTGCGCGGCGGCGAAGACCTGGGTGATGCCGAGGTACGACGCGCCGCTCATCCCCACGCGGCCGTTGCTCCAGGGGGCGCGGTGGGCCCACTCGACGACCTCGGCCGCGTCACGTCCTTCGCGGGCGCTGAACGCACCCCACACTCCCTGCGACCCGCCCGTGCCGCGCGCGTCGACGGTGAGCTGGGCGTAGCCGCGCTTGACGAGGTAGTCGCCCGTGGCGCCCGCCAGGGGCGAGCCGCCGCTGGCGGACTTGTTGTAGGCGGTGATCGTGACGATCACGGGAAGCCGTCGACGCACCGCGGTGCCGTCGGCCCGGGCCGGGAGCACGAGGTCTCCGCGCAGCACCGTGCCGTCGCTCATCCGGATCGGGATGTCCGTACGCCGCACCGTGGCGCTCCACTGCTCGCCGCGGGGGCGCCAGGTGCCGCGGCGGGCGACGGTCGCGGTCTGGGCCGCGGTGGCCGAGGCGGTGAGCGTCCCGGGGGACGGGGCTGCGGGAGCGGTGGCTGGCGTGAGCCCGACGAGGGTGACGGACAGGGCAGCGGCGGTGGCGACCGCGCGCAGGCGTGACGACATGGGGACCTCCTTGCCCGGGGCAACGAGGAGGGGGCGTCGGGGGTTACTGCCGGGACCCCGGTGGCGGCTCTCCCAACCCATGTGGTTA
>JAJPEO010000121.1 GCA_021166815.1 Nocardioides sp. | reverse complement strand
GGCAGCTCCACCTCGTTGTCGGCCAGCGCCTGGTCCAGCAGGGCCACCGCCTTGTCGTCCGAGGCGGCCGCCGTCCACGACACCGTGCCCGACTCCGGCGGCCACGACTGCGCCGGAGCCCACCAGCCATGCTCGCGCCAGGCCCGCGCGAAGGGAGTGAAGACCTAGAATCCCGTGCCCTCCCCGGTCAGCACCCGGCACGGCGAGACGGCGGACGGCGACCCGGACGCCACCCAGTCGACGCCGACCCGTTCGAGCGCCCGGCGGACGCGGGCGTCACGCCGCGAGCCGTACGGCGTGGTCTCGGCGCTGACGTGCACCGACCCGGCGTACACCTCGGCCGCCAGTTGCGGCAGGACCCGGGCGGGGTCGCCGAGCCGCACCACGAGCCGGTCGGCGAACGGCAGTGCCCGCAGCGAGGCCGCCAGCCACGCGCGCCGTGCGAGGCCGGCGCGCTCCCACACCTTCGGGTCGAGGACCCACACCGGCAGCACCGCGCCCCGGGCCGCGGCCTCGGCCAGGGCCGGGTGGTCGGCCGCGCGCAGGTCGCGCCGCAGCCACAGCACGCTCGTGCTGGGTCCTCGGGGGATCACCGGTCGCCCAGCCCGGCCTGCTGGCACACCCACGCCCAGAACCGGTCGAGGTCGGGCGCGGAGGTGACGGTGGCCGACGCGAGGTGCGTACGCCGGGGTCGGCGGTCGTGCCAGAGGCGCCCGCCGCCGAGTCCGGGCTGGGCGACGAGCCACACCGCGGTGTCCGCGCCGTCCTCCGGGGAGCGCAGGATCGGCCCCATCACGCGGGCGAACCACGGCAGCGAGGTGTCCAGGCCGGGCGAGCGCGCCCAGCCGGGGTGCATCGCCTGGACCTCCACGCCGGCCGCGGCATTCCACCGGCGCTGGAGGACCGGCAGCAGCTCCACCTGGGCGCGCTTGCTGCGGGCGTACGCGATCACCCCGGAGTAGTCCCCCACCTCGTAGTCGGGGTCGTCGACCGGCAGCGCCTGGGCGTACATCCCGCCCGAGGTCACGAAGACGACCTGGGAGCCGGGGGCGAGCAGGGGGACAAGCGCCTCGGTCAGGACCACCGGCGAGATGACGTGCAGGCCCATGGTCAGCTCGACGCCCTGCGCCGTCTCCTGGCGCTGAGCCGGCAGGGCACCGGCGTTGTGGATGATGCCGTGCAGCGCGGGCAACGCGGTGAACAGCTCGCTCGCGCAGGCGTTGACGCTGTCGAGGTCAGCGAGGTCGCACCGCCACACCGTGACGCGCTCGGCCTCCTCCGGCGAGAGTCCCCAACCGGCGACGACACCCGCCATCTTGTCGACGTCGCGGACGACGGCGTGCAGGTGGCCGCCGAGGTCGAGCACGGCCCGCGCCGCCGCGGCGCCCAGGCCGGAGGACGCGCCGGTGACCACGACGTGGCGATCGCGCAGCGCACCGGGGGGCGGGTCGGCCGGCCAGCCACGGGCACGGCGACGTACGGCCGGCCCGATGCGGCTGTAGCCGAGCGCGACGCTGCGGTCGAGGAGCTCGTCGAGGGTCGATGCCAGGTCTGCCACGTCATTCTTCCTGTCGAATCTTTGTCCAATGTTGCATAGTATGCCCCTGTGACCGCCACCAACAGTCCTGACGACCTGTGCCGCATCGGCGACCTGGCCGAGCGCACCGGGGTCAGCTCCCACACCCTGCGAGCGTGGGAGAAGCGGTTCAGCCTGCTGCGCCCGGTCCGCACGAGCGGGGGCTACCGGCTCTACTCCCAGGCCGATGCGGCGCGGGTGACCCGGATGCAGGAGCTGCGCGACCAGGGGGTCGCCGCTGCGCGGGCCGCCGCGATGGTGCTGCAGGAGGACAGGGGCAGGGGCCACGACCCCGCGGACGGGGCGCACCAGCCCGGCGACGTCGTCGCCGCCTTCGTCGAGCAGGCGCGCGCCTTCGACGACGCCGGAGCCCACGCGGTCCTCGACGCGGCGACGTCGTCCCTGTCGACCGAGGACGCCATCGAGCAGGTGTTCCTGCCGGCCCTGTCGCGCATCGGCGAGGGCTGGGCCGACGGCGAGCTCACCGTCGCCCACGAGCACTTCGCGAGCCTCGTGGTCCGGGCCCGGCTCATGCCGCACACCGTCGCGTGGTCCACGGGCACCGGCCCGCTGGCCGTGCTCGCGTGCCCGGCCGGCGAGCGCCACGACATCGGGCTCATCGCCTTCGGCGTGGTGCTGGGACGGGCCGGCTGGCAGGTGCGGTGCCTGGGCGCGGACACCCCTTGGGAGTCGCTGGTCAGCGCCGTGGAGGCCCTGGAGCCCGACGTGCTCGTGCTCTCCGCCGTGACCCCGGCGCCGCTGGAGCCGCTGGGCACCTGGTTGCCCCGGCTGGGTGCGGCCCGCCGGGTCGTCGTCGGCGGGGCGGGCGCGGCGAACGGCGTCCCCGACGGCGTGGAGGTGCTGCTCCCCTCGCTCGTCGAGAGCGCCGCCCGGCTCGCCGCTCACCGCTGAGGGCGACGGTCCAGCCGTAGCCACGCCACGTCGATCGCACCACCGGCGAACCCCGCCTCGCAGAAGGCGAGGTAGAACTCCCACCGACGACGGAACACGTCGTCGAAGCCGAGCGCCGCGACCCGGTCCCAGCGCTCGATGAAGGTGTGCCGCCAGCGCCGCAGCGTCTCGGCGTAGTCGGCGCCGAACAGGTCGACCTCGGCAACCTGCAGCGACGTACGCCCCAGGACCTGGTCGATGGCCCGCAGCGACGGGATCATCCCGCCGGGGAAGATGTGCTTGTTGATCCAGCCCGTCGAGCGGCGCGCGGTGAGGTAGCGGTCGTGGTCCATGACGATCGCCTGGATCGCGGCCTGCCCGCCGGGAGCGAGCACCTCGTCGATCTTGGCGAAGTACTCCTCCCAGAACTCCTCACCCACCGCCTCGATCATCTCCACCGAGACCACCGCGTCGAAGGTCCCCGTCACCTCGCGGTAGTCCTGGAGCCGGATGTCGACGGCGTCGGCC
>JAJPEO010000093.1 GCA_021166815.1 Nocardioides sp. | reverse complement strand
CTGAAGTCGAGCTGGTACGGCGACTGCCTGCCCTCGCGCGACTTCCCGATGCTGGTGGACCTCTACCGCCAGGGCCGGCTCGACCTCGACGCCTTCGTCAGCGAGGAGATCGGGCTGGGCGACGTCGAGGCAGCGTTCACGAAGATGCACGACGGCGAGGTCCTGCGATCGGTGGTGGTGCTGTGATGACCGCTCGCGTGGACCACGCCGTGGTGTCCGGCACCTTCAGCCTGGACGGCGAGACCTTCGACGTGGACAACAACGTCTGGGTCGTGGGGGACGACGAGGAGTGCGTCGTCATCGACGCCCCGCACGACGTCGAGGCCATCCTCGCGGTCGTCGCCGGGAGGCGGGTCAGGGCCATCGTGTGCACGCACGCCCACGACGACCACGTGCGCGTCGCACCGGCCCTGCGGCTGGCGACGCACGCCCCGATCCTGCTCCACCCCGACGACCGCCCGCTGTGGGAGCTCACCCACGACGACGAGCTGTGGGACGTCGACCTCAGCGACGGCCAGGTCCTCGAGGTCGCGGGCACCACGCTGACCGTGCTGCACACCCCCGGGCACGCGCCGGGGGCCGTGTGCCTGTACGCCCCCGACCTGGGCTGCGTCTTCACCGGGGACACGCTCTTCGAGGGCGGACCGGGCGCGACCGGGCGCTCCTTCAGCGACGCCGACCTGATCCGCGTCTCGATCCGGGAGCGCCTTCTCGACCTGCCGGGGGACACGGTCGTCCACACCGGCCACGGGCCCGACACCACGATCGACGCCGAGCGGCCCCACGTACGGGCCGACGGATGACCGGGAACAACCTCGCTCGTCGCGTACGTTGCACGATGTCGTGACCTCGACTGCGCCGGCGACGGCCCCCACCACCCGTCCCTGGCCCGCGCTGGCCGCGCTCTGCGTGGGGTTCTTCATGATCCTGGTCGACATGACGATCGTGTCCGTGGCGACGCCGGCCATCCTGGAGACCTACGCCCCGAACGGCGCCTCGGTCAACGACGTCATCTGGGTGACCAGCGCGTACCTCCTCGCGTACGCCGTCCCGATCCTCATCACCGGGCGCCTCGGCGACCGGTTCGGGCCCAAGCGCCTCTACCTCGGGGGCCTCGTGGTCTTCACGGTGGCGTCGCTGTGGTGCGGCTTCAGCCACCTGCTGTCGGAGTCGATCTGGATGCTCATCGCCGCGCGGGCGCTCCAGGGCCTGGGGGCGGCGGCGATGGCGCCGCAGACCATGGCCGTGATCACGCGCATCTTCCCCATGGAGAGCCGTGGGCAGGCGATGGCGCTGTGGGGCGCGACCGCCGGCGTCGCGACGCTCGTGGGGCCCATCCTCGGCGGGATCCTCGTCGACACCGCGGGCTGGGAGTGGATCTTCTTCATCAACATCCCGGTGGGCGTCGTGGGCTTCGTGCTCGCTGCGCGGCTGGTGCCCCGCCTCGAGACGCACGACCACACCTTCGACTGGCTCGGCGTCGCCCTCAGCGGTGTCGCCCTGTTCCTGCTGGTCTTCGGGATCCAGGAGGGCCACCAGCTCGACTGGTCGGCCACGATCCTGAGGATGATCGGCGCGGGCCTGGTGATCGGCGTGGCGTTCGTCTGGTGGCAGGCGCACACCTCGCGCGAGCCGCTCATGCCGCTGTCGCTGTTCTCCGACCGCAACTTCAGCCTCGCCAACGTCGGCATCACCACGGTGGGCTTCGTCTTCGCCTCGATGGGGTTCCCGCTGATGCTGTGGGCCCAGCTCGTACGCGGTGACTCGCCGACCCAGGCGGGACTGCTGCTGGCGCCGATGGCGGTCATGTCCATCGTGCTGGCCCCCATCGCGGGCCGGCTGAGCGACCGCGTCCACCCCCGTCTCCTCGCCGGCGCCGGGGTCGCGACCGTCGCGCTCTCCCTCGCCCTGCTCGCCGCGGTGATGAGCCCGGACACGCCGCTGTGGCAGGTCCTGGGCGCGATGGCGCTGCTCGGCACCGGCAGCTCCTTCGTCTGGGCGCCGATGACGACGACGGCCAACCGCAACCTGCCGATGCACCAGGCCGGGGCGGGCGCAGGCATCTACAACGCCAACCGGCAGGTGGGCTCGGTCATCGGCTCGGCCGCCATCGCCCTGCTCATGGACGCCCGGTTGTCCGCGAACGGGCTCAGTGGGGGAGGGCCCGCCGAGGCGGCGCTGGGCGACACGCTGCCCGTCGCGGTGCACGGCGCGTTCAGCGACGCGATGGCGCAGTCGATCTACCTCCTGCCCGCCGTCCTGCTCGTCGGGCTGGTGGCGGTGCTGCTCTTCGAGCGTCCCGGCCACTTCGCGCCGCGGGCCGTCCCAGCGGCCAAGTGATGCCCTGAGGGTCCCGCCGAGGTCATGACCATCGTCCCGGGACATTAGGGACCAGTGGCCGATATGCAAGGTGGTGGATTTTTCTACTGTTGAGGCATTCGGCAGACCGGGAGGTCCGGTCGCCGGCCTGGAGGAACACCATGCGCGCCACACTCGACAAGCTGATCTCATGGACTGGTCTACTGCTGGCCCTCGTCCTGCTCGTAGCCGGAGGCCTGCTCACCTGGGCCAGCGTGTTCATCGGCAACGAGGTGGACAGCCAGTTCTCGGCCCAGGACATCGTCATGCCGACGCAGGAGGCCATCGACGGCCAGCTCAAGGGCGGAGCCATCACCAAGGAAGACGCCGAGGCCCTCGAGCCCTTCGCCGGTGAGACCCTGGACAACGGCCCCGCGGCCAAGGCCTACGCCGACCACTACATCCTCGCCCACATGAACGGCCAGGGTGTGGGCGTCCAGGCCCAGTACCCCCAGGAGCGCGAGGGTGACGGCCCCGTCACCTACGAAGAGGCCAGCGGCTTCGGCCGGGCCCTGAGCGCCGCCGTTGCGGAGAACCCCAACGCGACCGACGAGGAGAAGGCGGCCGCCGCGGCCTGGATGGACCTGCGCGAGTCGCTCTTCATGGGCAACACCCTGCGCGGCCTGCTGCTCTACGGCTACGCGTTCGCCACCATCGGCACCATCGCCGGCTTCGCCGCGATCGCCGCGTTCGTCGGAGCTGCGGTCCTGCTGGTCCTGGGCTTCCTCGGACTGGGGCACGCCAAGAAGGTCAACGCTCCCGCGTGACCCAGCACCACCACAACTGAACAGCCTCTCTCGCCGCCGGCCCGACGCCCCCCTGGGGCGCCGGGCCGGCGGTCGTTGCGCGACGACCCGGGTCAGAAGGGATGCACCAGCAGGGCGGTGCCCTCGCCGGCGACGCGGGTCAGGACCAGCGTGGCCTCGTCGTCCCCGCGCAGCGCCAACCGCTTGCGCAGGGCCTCGGGCACCACGTCGACGCCCCGCTTCTTGATGGTCAGCCGGCCGATGCCGCGCTCCTGGAGCGCGGCCCGCAGCTGCTTCTCGCGGTAGGGCAGCTGCTCGATGACGCGGTAGGAGCGGGCGAAGGGAGTGTGGAAGGCCGCCTCGGAGGTGACGTACGCGATGTGCGGGTCGAGCAGCGCCCCGTCGACACCGGCAGCCACCGCGGTCACGAGGCCGGCCCGGATCACGGCGCCGTCGGGCTCGTACAGGAACGCGCCGACGGGACGCACCGGCCGCTCACCGCCGGCGTACGGGTCGTCCTCCTCCGTCAGCGAGGCCAGGCCGCCGGAGGCGGGGATCACCGTGGCCCGCCGCGACGCCGTCGCGAGGGACCCCGACCAGAGCACCGCCTCCTTGACCTCGCCGGCGTGGCTCACCCACTCGGCCTCGACGCTGGCAGGGATGAGGTCGTGGGGCAGCCCGGGGGCGACCTTGACGAGCGCGCGTCCGCGCAGCAGGTCGAGCACCCACGACCAGGGAGGGGTCCAGCCCTCGACGTCGAAGACGCGTCCGCGCGCCCCCCGCCGGGCCGGGTCGGCGAAGGCGGCGTCGAAGCCCGTCGGATCGACCTGGGTCGCGTCCGCCACCTGCACCGCACCGGGGAGGTCGAGGGCGGCCAGGTTGGCGCGAGCCATCGCGGCGCGGACGGGGTCGGACTCGATCCCGGCGGCGAGCAGTCCCGCCCGGGCGAAGGCGAGGAGGTCGCCGCCGATGCTGCACCCCAGGTCGATGACGCTGCCGCCCGGGATCGCCGCGGCGAGACGGCCGGCGCGGTGGGCCGCGACCGGGAGCCGGGTGGCCTGCTCGAGGGCGTCGGGGGTGAACCACAGCCGCAACGCGTCCGGCCCGAACTTCGGCACCGCGCGCATCCGCAGCGTGACCTGGGTGAGGGCTGCCGCGCGGTGCTCCGCCGTGGCCTCCGGGACGCGCCGGCGCACGGCCTCGGCGGCGGCGACCGGGTCGCCGTCGGCATCGGCCACGGCCTCCTCGGCCACGGCGATCAGGGCCGCGCCCCCGGAGGTCAGCAGCCACTCGAACGTCGTGAGGTCCACCGCCCCATCCAAGCAGGCGTACGGCACGCCTCGGCCCGTTGGCACTCGATTGGGGGGAGTGCTAAGTTCTGTTCTGGCACTCTCACGGTGAGTGTGCCAACGCACGTGAGTCCCAGCGCGACCCCCGCGACGGCGCGCTGCCGGCCCACGGGCCCACGTCCTGAAACCAATCTCGTGAAGAGAAAGTGGAGGTTGATCCGAAGTGTCGGTCAACATCAAGCCCCTCGAGGACCGCATCGTCGTCCGCCAGCTCGACGCCGAGCAGACCACCGCCTCCGGCCTGGTCATCCCGGACACCGCGAAGGAGAAGCCCCAGGAGGGCGAGGTCGTGGCCGTGGGCCCCGGCCGCTTCAACGACGACGGTGACGAGCGCGTCCCGATGGACGTCTCCGTCGGCGACAAGGTCATCTACAGCAAGTACGGCGGCACCGAGGTCAAGTACGCCGGCGAGGAGTACCTCATCCTCTCGGCCCGCGACGTCCTCGCGATCGTCTCCTGACGAACCGGCAGCCCGCCCGGCGGAGTGGGGTGCGCTCGACGACCCCCTCCGCGTGAGGGTCGCCGTACGCACCCATCCGCCGGGCGAGCGCCATTTCGCCAGTCCCAAACCCTCAGCTAGGAGCAGCAATGCCCAAGATCCTGGAGTTCGACGAGAACGCCCGCCGCGCCCTCGAGCGCGGTGTCGACGCCCTCGCCAACGCCGTCAAGGTGACCCTCGGCCCCAAGGGCCGCTACGTCGTCCTCGACAAGAAGTGGGGCGCCCCCACGATCACCAACGACGGTGTGACCGTCGCGCGTGAGGTCGAGCTCGACGACCCGTTCGAGAACCTCGGTGCCCAGCTCACCAAGGAGGTCGCGACCAAGACCAACGACATCGCCGGTGACGGCACCACCACCGCGACCGTGCTGGCCCAGGCCATGGTCCACGAGGGCCTGCGTGCCGTCGCGGCCGGCTCCAACCCGATGGGGCTCAAGCGCGGCATGGACGCTGCGGCCGAGGCCGTCAGCGACGCGCTGCGCGAGGCTGCCCGCGAGGTCGAGTCCCGCGAGGACATGGCCAACGTCGCCACCATCTCCAGCCGCGACAGCCACATCGGCGACCTGCTCGCCGAGGCCTTCGACAAGGTCGGCAAGGACGGTGTCATCACCGTCGAGGAGTCCAACACCATGGGCACCGAGCTGGAGTTCACCGAGGGCATGCAGTTCGACAAGGGCTACATCTCGGCGTACTTCGTCACCGACCCGGAGTCGATGGAGGCCGTCCTGGACGACCCCTACATCCTCCTGCACCAGGGCAAGATCTCCTCGATCCAGGAGCTCCTCCCGCTGCTGGAGAAGGTCATCGCCGCCGGCAAGCCGCTCTTCATCCTCGCCGAGGACGTCGACGGCGAGGCGCTGTCGACGCTGGTCGTCAACAAGATCCGCGGCACGTTCAACGTCGCCGCCGTCAAGGCGCCGGCCTTCGGTGACCGCCGCAAGGCGATGATGCAGGACATCGCGACCCTGACCGGCGGTCAGGTCGTCGCCCCCGAGGTCGGCCTCAAGCTCGACCAGGTGGGCCTCGAGGTCCTGGGCCAGGCGCGTCGCGTGGTCATCACCAAGGACCACACCACGATCGTCGACGGTGCGGGCGACCACACCGCCGTCGAGGGCCGGGTCAACCAGATCAAGGCCGAGATCGAGAACACCGACTCCGACTGGGACCGCGAGAAGCTCCAGGAGCGCCTCGCCAAGCTCGCCGGCGGCGTCTGCGTCATCAAGGTCGGCGCTGCCACCGAGGTGGAGCTGAAGGAGAAGAAGCACCGCATCGAGGACGCCGTCTCCGCGACGCGTGCCGCGATCGAGGAGGGCATCGTCGCCGGCGGCGGCTCGGCCCTCGTCCACGCGGTGTCGGTCCTCGAGGACGACCTCGGCCTCACCGGCGACGAGGCTGCGGGCGTGCGCATCGTGCGCCGTGCCGCCGACGAGCCGCTGCGCTGGATCGCCGAGAACGGTGGCGTCAACGGCTACGTCGTGACCACCAAGGTCCGCGAGCTCGGTGTCGGCAACGGCTACAACGCCGCCACCGACGAGTACGGCGACCTGGTCGCCCAGGGCGTCCTCGACCCGGTCAAGGTCACCCGCTCGGCCCTGGTCAACGCGACGTCCATCGCCGCGATGCTGCTCACGACCGAGACCCTCGTCGTGGAGAAGCCCATGGAGGAGGAGCCGGCTCCGGCCGCGGGTCACGGTCACGGCCACGGCCACTGACCCGATCGGGCACCCCAGCAACACCAGCCGACCGGGCGCCACACCCCCCGGGTAGGGGCCCGGGGGGGGGTGGGGCCCCCCCGAGTAAACGCGGCGGGCCGAACCCCCCCC
>JAJPEO010000064.1 GCA_021166815.1 Nocardioides sp. | reverse complement strand
GGGGATCCGCGCGGCGACGACGCTGCGGCGCACCCACCCGAAGGTGGGGGTGGTGGCGCTCACCCAGTACACCGACGTCGAGTACGCCCTCGACCTCGTGAGCGAGGGCAGCGACAGCCGGGGCTACCTCCTCAAGGAGCGCGTCGCTGCGGTCGACGAGCTCGTCGAGGCCCTCCGTACGGTCGCCGAGGGCGGATCGGTGATCGACCAGCTCGTCGTCGACGCGCTGCTCACCACCGGGGCGCGGCGGTCCAACTCGCTGCTGGAGCGGCTGACCCCCCGCGAGACCGAGGTCCTCGCGATGGTCGCGCGCGGCATGACCAACGCGGTGATCGCGACCGAGCTGGTCATCACCGAGCGTGCCGTCGAGAAGCACATCAACTCGATCCTCGCCAAGCTCGACCTGCCCGCCGACGCCCCCGTGCACCGCCGCGTGGCCGCCACCCTGGTCTTCCTCAGCGAGGCCGGCGTCGGTGGTCGCCTGGCGCCCCCGCGCCCGTGAGGCGGCTGCTGGCGGGGTGGTCCACCCTGGACCCGGTGCTCGCCCGCCAGCTGCGGTTCAACGTGGGCGCCCTGGTGGCCTCGACGGTGGCGCTGAGCGTCGTCTACGTCGCGGGCTTCCGTCACGACAGCGTCGTCATCGACATCGTGGTCATGCTGGTCTCGCTCACCCTGATCGCCGCCTCGGTGCCACTGGCGCGGCGGTACGGGCCGGGCGCGCCCCTGCTGGGCCTCACCGCGGCGGTGACGGCCTTCGCGTTCGGCGGGACCTGGACGACCCCCCAGCTGGTGCCGCTCACCGCGATGCTGATGATGGTGCCGCTCTTCGTCGGCTTCCCGCACCTGCCACGACGGTGGGTCACGGTGCTGATGGTCTACGGCGTGCTCGGGAGCTCACTGATGTCGGCGCTCGCCGAGTACCGCCGCCCGTTGCAGCCGGGCGAGGCGTGGCAGGTCAACGCGGTGGTCGTCGCCGCCTCGGTGCCGACGGTGGCGGCCGTGATCGCGTACCTCGTCAACGACGCCTACCGCCGGATGCGCGACCAGGCCGAGGCGCTGCGCCAGTCGAGCGTACGGGTCGTGCAGGTGGCCGACGCGGCGCGTCGCGGCATCGAGCGCGACCTGCACGACGGCGCCCAGCAGCGACTGCTGCTGATGAGCGTGGACATCGAGCGGACGCGGGTGGCCCTGGCCAAGGGCGACCTCGAGGCCGCCGAGGAGCAGGTCGCGGTGCTGGCCAGGGAGAACCGCAAGGTCGTGCGTGAGCTGCGCGAGCTGGCCCGCGGCATCTACCCCCCGCTGCTCACCGAGCGCGGCCTGGTGCCGGCGGTGCAGGCGGCGGCGCGTCGCGCGGCGCTGCCGGTGACCGTGCAGGCCGACGAGTTCGCGCGCCCGCCACGTGCGATCGAGCTGGCGGCCTACTTCTGCATCATGGAGGCGCTCAACAACGCAGTGAAGCACTCCGGAGCCAGCGAGGTCGTCGTCCGCCTGTGGGACCGCCCGGGGCTGGAGTTCGAGGTCAGCGACGACGGCCGCGGCTTCGACGCCGACGAGATCGAGCCGGCCGGGCTGCTGGGGCTGCGCGCTCGCGTGCTCGCAGCCGGGGGCACGTTGCGGGTGCGTTCCACGCCGGGCCGGGGCACCACGATCAGCGGCCGGTTCCCCGACGCGGAGCCGGGCGACCTCGACGGCATCGGGTGACGCTGGCACAACCGGTTAATGATCGCTAACCTACTGGGGTGACCGAGACCACCCCGCCCGCGCCGGCCCCCTCGATGCGCGACCTCGTCGACGACCTGCGTGCCCGCACCGCGCGGGTGCGGGAGGGCGGCTCCGAGGCTTCGCGCCGCAAGCACACCAACCGCGGCAAGCTGCTCGTCCGCGACCGCATCGACCGGCTCCTCGACCCCGGGAGCCCGTTCCTGGAGATCGCGCCACTGGCGGCGTACGGGATGTACGGCCGCGACGCCGAGGACGCGTACGCCGTCCCGTCGGCCGGTGTGGTCGCCGGCATCGGCCTGGTCGAGGGGCGGCACTGCCTGGTCGTCGCCAACGACGCCACCGTCAAGGGCGGCACCTACTACCCGATGACGGTCAAGAAGCACCTGCGCGCGCAGACGATCGCGATGGAGAGCCGCCTGCCGTGCATCTACCTCGTCGACTCCGGCGGCGCGTTCCTGCCGATGCAGGACGAGGTCTTCCCCGACCGCGAGCACTTCGGGCGGATCTTCTTCAACCAGGCCAACCTCTCCGCCCAGGGCATCCCGCAGATCGCCAGCGTGATGGGCTCCTGCACCGCCGGCGGCGCCTACGTCCCCGCGATGAGCGACGAGACGATCATCGTGAAGGAGCAGGGCACGATCTTCCTCGGCGGCCCGCCGCTGGTGAAGGCCGCGACCGGCGAGGTCGTCACCGCCGAGGAGCTCGGCGGCGGCGACGTCCACGCCCGCGTCTCCGGCGTGGTCGACCACCTGGCCGACGACGACGCGCACGCGCTGGAGATCGTGCGCTCCATCGTCCACACCCTCCCGAGCACCGGCGCCCCGGTCGCCGACACGAGCGAGATCGAGCCGCCCCACGAGGCCCCGGAGACAATCTACGACGTGGTGCCGACCGACACCCGCACGCCGTACGACGTGCGCGAGGTGATCCGCCGCGTCGTCGACGGCAGCCGCTTCCACGAGTTCAAGAAGCTCTACGGCGACACCCTCGTCTGCGGCTTCGCCCGCATCTGGGGCCACGAGGTCGGCATCGTCGCCAACAACGGCATCCTGTTCAGCGAGTCGGCCCTCAAGGGCGCCCACTTCGTCGAGCTGTGCAACCAGCGCAAGATCCCGCTGGTCTTCCTGCAGAACATCTCCGGCTTCATGGTCGGCAAGGAGTACGAGAACAACGGCATCGCCCGCGACGGGGCCAAGCTCGTCACGGCCGTCGCGTGCAGCGTCGTCCCGAAGTTCACCGTCGTCATCGGCGGCTCGTTCGGCGCCGGCAACTACGGCATGTGCGGGCGCGCCTACGACCCGCGGTTCCTGTGGATGTGGCCCAACGCGCGCATCTCGGTGATGGGCGGGGAGCAGGCCGCGGGCGTGCTCGCCACGGTCGCCGGCCGCGAGGACGACGAGGAGTTCAAGGCCCCGATCCGCGAGCAGTACGAGACCCAGGGCTCGCCCTACTACGCCACCGCCCGCCTCTGGGACGACGGCATCATCGACCCGGCCGACACCCGACGCGTGCTCGGCATGGCGCTCGGCGTGACGGCCAGCGTGCCGGTGCCCGAGCCCTCCTACGGCATCTTCCGGATGTAGTCAGCCCGGAGCAGGCTTCGAGGCTCGTTCCTCGCACCTCAACCAGCGAAGGAAACACATGCACACGCTCCTCATCGCCAACCGCGGCGAGATCGCCCGCCGCGTGATCCGCACCGCGCGCGCTCTCGGGTGGCGCACGGTCGCGATCCACAGCGACCTCGACGCCGACGCGCTGCACGTGCGCGAGGCCGACGTGGCCGTCCCCGTGGAGAGCTACCTCGACGTCGACGCGGTGGTCGCGGCAGCCCGGCAGGCCGGCGCGACGCACGTCCACCCCGGCTACGGCTTCCTCTCCGAGCGGGCCCCCTTCGCCCGCGCCCTCGCGGACGCCGGCATCACCCTGGTCGGCCCCAGCGGGGACGTGATGGACGCGATGGGCCGCAAGGACCGGGCCCGCGACGTCGCCGTCGAGGCCGGCGTGCCCGTGGTGCCGTCGTACGGCCTCGAGGAGGCCAGCGCGGACCCGTCGTCGCTGCCCTACCCGGTGCTCGTCAAGGCGGCGGCCGGCGGTGGCGGCAAGGGCATGCGCGTGGTGCGCACCGCGGACGAGTTCGCGGAGGCGGCCGCGGCGGCGGCCCGCGAGGCCGCGAAGGCCTTCGGCGACGACACCCTGCTGGTCGAGAAGTACGTCGAGTCCGGTCGCCACATCGAGGTGCAGGTCATGGGGGACACCCACGGCACCGTGCGCCACTTCTTCGAGCGCGACTGCTCGACCCAGCGACGCCACCAGAAGGTCCTCGAGGAGGCGCCCGCGCCGACCATCGACGCCGCCCAGCGCGAGGCGATCACCTCGTCCGCGGTCGCGCTGGCCCGGCAGGTCGGCTACGTCAACGCCGGCACGGTCGAGTTCCTCCTCGACGACGCCACCGGCGAGTTCTACTTCCTGGAGATGAACACCCGACTCCAGGTCGAGCACCCTGTCACCGAGGAGGTCGTACGACTCCGTGGCGAACGCGTCGACCTCGTGGCCGTGCAGCTCCACGTCGCCACCGGCGGGGCCCTGGACTTCGAGCAGTCCGAGGTGACCCTCGAGGGCCACTCGATCGAGGCCCGCGTCTACGCCGAGGACTCCTTCAACGGCTTCCTGCCGCAGGCCGGCATCGCCACCGAGGTCCACTGGCCGACCGGGGCCGGCGTCCGCGTCGACCACGCCCTGGAGTCGGGGCAGGAGGTGTCGACCTCGTACGACCCGATGCTCGGCAAGATCATCGGGTGGGGGCCCGACCGGCAGGCGGCACGGGCCGCCCTGATCGAGGCCCTCGACGACACCCGCGTCTTCGGCCTGACCACCAACACCGGCTTCCTGCGCGTGCTCGCGGCCGGCGAGGAGTTCGGCGACGCGGCCATCGACACGGCCTGGCTCGACCGCCACGAGGTGGCGCCCCCGGAGCGGGACGAGGCCCGTGCCCTCGGCGCCCGCGCGCTGGCGCCCCGCCCGAGCCCGGCCGAGGGGCCGTGGCGCCACGACGGCTTCCGCCCCGGCGGCCATCCCGCCCCGGTCGTGGTCCAGCTGGACCAGCCGGTCGAGGTGCCGCGCGACAGCCACCCCGTGCCCGAGGGCCACGTACGGTCCACCGGCCGGGTCGTGGAGGTCGTCCACCGGGGCCAGCGCTTCGTGTTCACCCGCCCCGACCCGTTCGCCGACGGCGAGGCGAGCGCCGGCGACGGCGTGCTCAAGGCGCCCATGCCCGGCACGGTCCTGGCGGTCAACGTCGAGGCGGGACAGCAGGTCGCCGGAGGTGAGACGCTGGGCGTCATGGAGGCCATGAAGATGGAGCACGCCATGAAGGCCCCCTTCGCCGGCACCGTCACCGAGGTCGGCGCCGCATCGGGCGACCTGGTCAAGCTCGGCGCGACCCTGTTCGTCGTCGAGCCCCACGACCCGTCATAGAAAGGGCGACCCATGAGTGCCGAGACGCATGACGCATCCCGCGACCTCCCGATGGCCTTCCCGGTCGACGGGCTGCCGAGCGAGGTCACGATCTACGAGGTCGGACCCCGCGACGGACTGCAGAACGAGTCGACCATCGTCCCCGTCGACGTGAAGGCCGAGTTCGTCGCGCGCCTGCTGTCGGCCGGCCTGCCGCTGGTCGAGGCGACGTCGTTCGTCCACCCCACGTGGGTGCCACAGCTCGCCGACGCCGCCGAGCTGATCGGACTGCTCGCCAGCGGTGGCCGCAGCTGCCCGGTGCTGGTGCCCAACGAGCGCGGCCTCGACCGCGCGCTCGAGCTCGGCATGGAGCACATCGCGATCTTCGGCAGCGCCACCGAGACCTTCGCCCAGAAGAACCTCAACCGCTCGTTGGACGGCCAGTTCGAGATGTTCGAGCCCACCGTGGCGCGCGCCCTCGACGCCGGCATGGAGATCCGCGCCTACGTCTCCATGTGCTTCGGCGACCCGTGGGAGGGGGCGGTGCCCGTCGAGCAGGTCGTCGACACCGGCAAGCGGCTCCTCGACCTCGGCGCCTCCCAGCTCAGCCTCGGCGACACCATCGGCGTGGGCACGGCAGGACACGTACGGGCCCTCGTCGCGGCCTTCGTCGACGCCGGTGTCGGCGTCG